>CANMAT010000107.1 GCA_947494865.1 Deltaproteobacteria bacterium | reverse complement strand
GATCGCGCGCACCATGTTGGCGCTCGTGACGGGGGCGGGGTCGTTCGCGAAGGCCGCGCGAAAGAGGCTCACGTACGCAGGGATCGCGGCGAGGTCGCGGGCCACCTCCGCGGGGTCGCGGCCCATTTCCGTGGGGTCGCGCAGGGGCGCGAGGGCCTGCGCTTCGAGGGAGTCGGTGCGGCCGTCCCAGAAGAGCCGCGCGCGGTACGCAACGTTCCACAGCGTGCTGGCGTTGCGGCGGGTCACGTTGGGGCCGTGGCGGCCCGTGCCCGCGGGGCCGATGCCGTCGACGCCCACGGAGCGCGGGAGCCCGTCGGAGAGGCCCCAGATCTGCCCGTGGCACGTGGCGCAGGCCACCCTGCGGTCGCGCGACAAGAGCGGGTCGTGAAAGAGCAGGCGCCCGAGCTCGACCTTCGCGGCGGTGGTGGGGTTGTCGACGGGCGTGGGCACCGCTGGGAAGCGCCCGCGCGAAGGGTCTACGGGAGCGGGATCGCTCGCGCACGCGGCCACGAGCGCCAGCGCGGCGAGAGATCTCATGGCTGCGGCAGCGTGGTGATCGTGGGGAGGGGAGCGTGCATGCAGTTGTGCGGCGCGAGCTCGGTGGTCGAGGCGGGGATGTCGCCGAGGCTCAGGTTGCGAAAGCGCGCGCCGGTGTTGCCCGTGACGCAGAGCCGCGCGGTGGGGTCGGCGGCGCGCGTGGGGTCCACGGAGCCGTCCCACAAGACGTCTTCGAGGGGCGAGCCGAAGGCGCGCAGGAGCTCGTAGTGGGGGTCGGCGCCGTTGGTGGCAAAGGTGTTGTCGTGGATCCAGGTGGTCTCGGGGAACGCGCTGAACGTGGCGTCGCGCGGGTCGCCGAAGAAGCTGCGGTAGTTGATCACCACCGCGCCGGCGGTCTCGTTGTTGCGCACGGTGTTGCCGCGCACCTCGGTCTCGTCGGCCGACATCACGAGCATGCCGAGGCCCGCGGGCACCTGGGCCACGATGGAGCCGGGCGGGGCGAAGTTCGCGCGGTTGTTGCCCTCGATGACGTTGTCGCGCACGAGGCACCGGCGCCCGTCGCGCACCGGCAGGTTGGGGAGGTTGAACACCAGCACGCCGCCCGTGTTGTCGTACGCGCGGTTGTTGTACACGTCGGCGTTGGCGCTGTTCTCGATCTCGATGCCCGCCACGTTGCCGTGCACCACGTTGTTGCGCACGATGATGGTGCGCGACTGCCCCACGTAGATGCCTGCATCCGAGGCGCCGACGACCTCGCAGCCCTCGATGAGCACGCCCGTCACGTTGACGGGATAGATCGCGTAGGCGCCGTTGGCGGTGACCGAACCAGCGTCCCACGAGACCTTCAAGTTGCGAAAGGTCGCGCGCTCGGTGTTCGACACGCGGATGCCGTCGCCGGGCGAGTTCTTGATGGTGAGGTTCTCGATGGTGAAGCCGGAGCCCGTGACGCTCATGCCGTTGGCGGCGGAGCCCGTGGTGCCGCCGTCGCCCACGGGCCTGCGCTGGTTGCGAAAGTCGAACACCACCCCGTCGGCGGTGCCGCGCACGGTGATGTTCGGCGTGCTCACCGACAGCTCGGCGGTGAACATGTACGTGCCCGGGAGGAAGCACACCGTCGACCCCGAGCGCGCCTCGATGAGGGCGGTCTGCACGCGCTGCTGAAGGTCGGCGCTGCCTGGTGCGAGGAGCACGTTGCAGCCCGCGGGGACCGGCGGCACCGCCGCCTCGTCGCTGCACGAGGCGAGCGCGACGGCGCACGCGAACAAGACCGATGCGTTGAACGAAGTCACGGTGACACCTCCAGATGAGCGCGCGAGTATCGCGAATCGCGAGCCCGCGCGCGAGGGGTCTTAACCTGTCACCCGCTCGGCGCCCGCGTAGAGGGTGAAGTTGTCGCCGCGCGCGAAGCCCGCGAGGGTGACGTGGGCTCGCCGTGCGAGGTCGACCGCGAGGCTGCTCGGGGCCGACACCGAGGCCACCACGGGGATGCCCGCGGCGTGGGCCTTCTGGATGATTTCGAAGCCCGCGCGGCCGCTCACCACGAGAACGTGTGAAGCCAGCGGGAGGCCCCTGGCGCGGAGCTGCGAGCCCACCACCTTGTCGACGGCGTTGTGGCGTCCGACGTCTTCGTAGGTGACCACGTGGGCGCCCTCGAAGGTGAAGAGCCCCGCGCCGTGGCACCCGCCCGTCTCGTCGAAGAGGCGCTGGTGCTGGCGCAGCGCGCGCACGCACGCCGAGAGGGTCTTCGCGGTGATGGTGGCGCCTGTGGGGACGGGCGCGCGGGCCGCGAGGAGGTCGTCGAGGGTGCGTCGGCCGCAGACGCCGCAGGCCGCGGTGGTGAGCGTTCCGCGGCGCGCGGGGGAGCGCGCGTCGACGTCGATGTACACGCCGGGGGCGGCGGTGATCTCGAGCGTGTTGCCGTACGCGGGGTCGTCGGCGCGGCCGCAGTGAGCGACGGCCGACACGTCGTCGATGGAGGTGATGAACCCTTCGGCGAAGAGGAAGCCCAGCGCGAGCTCGCGGTCGTCGCCGGGGGTGCGCATCGTGAGGGCGAGGGTCTCTCCCGCGACGCGAATTTCGAGGGGCTCTTCGGGGGCCACGAGGTCGCGCGCGGCGGGCGCTGCGAGCCCGTCGGCGACGCGTATCACTTCGACGGCGTGAGACCTCGGGGGCATCGACGCGCGCAGTCTCGCACGGCCATCACCGGGAGCTCACATCGGAACGGCGGCGAAGGGCGTCTCGCAGGGGTGCCCCGCGGCGTAGCGGTAGTGTGCGACGCGGTCGGGCGCGAGGGCGATGAGCGTCGACGACACGGTGCCGTACGCGGGCGTGTGAATGCACAGCGCCTGCAGCCGTCGCGCGAAAAACTTCGGAAAGAGCGACCCTGCGGGCGGGTCTTCGAGGAGGTTGTCCGCGGGGAGCGTGTGGTCGGCGAGGGCCGCGACGAGGTGCGGTTCGAGCGCCTCCCACGGCAGCGTGGCGAGTGTGGGGTCGCGGAGGCGCGCCTCGATGCGCTGGGACTTCGGGAAGTGGGCGGAGCCGAGCGTGTCGTTGGCGAGCGCGTGCACGCCGTCGCCGAGGGGCGCGACGGTGACGTGCGGGGCCTCGCGGCGCACGTAGGCGACGAAGAGGCGCGAGGCGTCGCCGAACATGAGGTTGAAGGGGTTGTAGGCGCGCGCGTCGAGGGCGTTGAGCCGCGCGGTGACGGCGTCGACATCGTCGTCGCGCAGGCACGCGAGCACCACCTCGCCGCGCGAGCGGAGGGAGGTGTCGGCGGCCTTCCACGTGCGCTGGTTGGTGACGCCCACGAAGAGGCCGCGGGCGGTGACGCCCATCCACGTTCCGCCGCGCTCGCCGTCGCGGCCGGCGTACACGCGCGAGGCCTCGTCGACGAGCGCGGGAGGCAGCGCGGGGCGGCGGTAGAACTCGTCGCGGTTGGCGGCGATCACCAGCGGAAACTCACGGTGAACGTTGCGGAGGGCGACGATCGTGCACATCGGGGTGAAGGGGCCTTGTGGGGCCGAAAGCGGCTTATTTCAAAGCGTTACATGCACACGCTGCCGCGGCAGATGCGCGACCCGCCGCACGCGTTGCCGCAGCGGCCGCAGTGGTAGGCGCTGGTCGAGAGGTTGGCGCACGCGCCGCTGCAGTACGTCTCACCGGGCGGGCACGCGGGGATGCAGGTGCCGCCCGAGCACGTGCCGCCGCAGTAGCGCGAGCAGCCGCCGCAGTTCATCGGGTCGCTCTGCGTGTTGACGCACGCGGTGCCGCACGTCGTTGACCCAGCACGGCAGCCGCACACGCCCGCGGTGCACGTCTGCCCCGTGGCGCACGCGCGCCCGCAGCCGCCGCAGTTGGCCGCGTCGCTGGCGGTGCTCACGCAGGTGCCGCCGCAGCGCGTCTGCCCCGCGCCGCACGCGCACGCGCTCGACGCGCACTGCTCGCCCGCGGGGCACGCGAGGCCGCAGCCGCCGCAGTTGGCGCGGTTGCTGCGCAAGTCGACGCAGGCGCCCGCGCAGAGCATGCCCACGGAGCACTGGCACGCGCCCATGACGCACGCGGCGCCCGTGGGGCACGCGTTGTCGCAACGGCCGCAGTAGATGGGGCTCACGCGCGTGTCGACGCACGCGCCGCCGCACGCGGTGAGGCCCGCGGGGCACGCGCACGAGCCGCCCACGCACGCGAGGCCCGCGGGGCACGCGTTGCCGCAGCGGCCGCAGCTCGCGGGGTCGCTCGCGAGGGCGGTGCAGCGGCCCGAGCACACCGAGAAGCCCGCGGGGCACACGGGCCCGTCGGGCGCCTCGACGTCGGGCACGGCGGGCACATCGGGTGTGACGGGCGCGTCGGGGGTGACGGGCACATCGAGCGCGTCGAGGGAGGGCGCGTCGGGGGTGGGCGCGTCGTCGGCGTCGGGCGCGTCGGGGGCAGGCTTGTCGGTGGTGAGCGCGTCGTCGGTGGTGAGCGCGTCGTCGGCGACGAGGTCGTCGAGCGAGGCGTCGGAGGGGCCGTAGACCTCACCGCCCTCGGCGCAGGCCTCGAGCAAGAAAAGCGCGATCACCCATGCGCGAGAAGAGCCCTTCACCGTGGCGAGTGTGCGGGCACTTCGGCCTCGCTCGCAAGGGCTCTCACGCGAGGTCGAACACCAGCACCTCGGCCCCCGCGATGCCCTCGACGTCGACGCCCGACTCGTCGGAGAGCGCCGCGCCGTCGCCCGCCGAGAGGGTCGCGCCGTTGACCTTCGCGCGGCCGCGGGCGACGTGCACCCACGCGTGGCGGCCGGCGGCGATCTCGTGGCGCGCGCGCTCGCCCGCTTCGAACACGCCCGCGTAGAGGGCGACGTCTTGATGCACCGTGACGGAGCCGTCGCGGCCGTCGCGCGAGGCCACGAGGCGCAGGCGCCCGCGCTTGTCGTCGACGGAGAAGTGCGTCTGCTCGTAGCCCGGCGTGAGGCGCTGCTTGTCGGGCACGATCCAGATCTGGAGGAAGTGCACCTCTTCGGCGGCCGAGGCGTTCTTCTCGCTGTGGGTTACGCCGGTGCCCGCGGTCATGCGCTGCACGTCGCCGGGACGAATGACCGAGCCGTTGCCCATGGAGTCTTTGTGCTCCATGGCGCCCTCGAGCACGTACGAGATGATCTCCATGTCGCGGTGCGGGTGCGTGCCGAAGCCGCGCCCCGCCGACACGCGATCATCGTTGATGACCCGCAGGCTGCGAAAGCCCATGTGTTTGGGGTCGTAGTAGTCGGCGAAGGAGAAGGTGTGGTGTGAGTCGAGCCAGCCGTGATCGGCGTGGCCGCGCTCGGCGGCGGTGCGAATCTGCATCATCGTGACCTCTTCTGGCGAGGCAACGTCGGTCGCCCGCGACGAGACCGGTAGTGGGGTGTGACGGAACGGCTCGTTGCGCGTCGGCTACGCGCCGCTCGCGGTCGCTTCGGGCGCGGCGTAGCGCGCGGCGGCCTTCATGTGCTCGTCGCGCACGCGCTTGATGAGCTCGGGGGGCTCGCGCACCACGGCGTTGGCGCCCCAGCGGAGCACCCAGCCCACCACCTCGGTGAGGTTGGGCACGTCGAACTCGACGCGCAGCCCGTCGTCTTCGAGGCGCGTGAGCTTCTGCGAGTGGTGCCACTCGCGGGGCTCGATGTACGGGGCTGCCATGGGCGAGAAATCGATCACCACGTGCTGGCGCTCGCCGCTCGTAAAGAGCCCGAAGGCGCCTTCGAAGTTCTTCGACACGTCGATGCTCGGGTCGCGCTTGAAGGGCGCGTTGTTGAGCACCCGCACGCGGCGCATGCGCTCGACCGCGAAGGTGCGCAGCTCGCCTTTGGCCACGTCGCGGCCCACCACGTAGAGCCCGTTCTGATAGAGCACCAGCGCGTAGGGCTCGAGCTTGCGCGGCCCCGGCGTGGTGCCACCCTCGTACTGAAACTGCAGGGTGAACGTGCGCAGGATGCCGTCGTAGATGTCGTAGATCTGGTCTTTGAGCTTGCGGTAGTTCTTGGGCGCTTCGGGGATGTAGACGAAGCGCTCGCTCATGGAGCCCTCTTCGTCGCCCGCGGGGATGAGCCGCGCGAAGAACTGCGACACGTCGTCGTGGAGGGGCGTGCCCGCGAGCACGTCGAACACGCGCCGCGCGGCCGCGAGCGAGTAGCGCTGGTAGCGCGTGAGGCGAATGGGCTCGGTGGTGCGGCCCGTGCGCAGGCGGCGGACGCGGCGCTCGCCGTCGACGTCGGCGTGCTCGATCTCGGTGCCCGAGAGCTCGAGGGCCTTCAGGTCACGGCGGATGGAGCGGGCGGTGACGCCGAGCTCGCGCGCGATGTCGTCGATGCGAACGCCCTCGGGCGACGCCTCGAGGAGCTGGAACAGACGGAACAATCGCACGGCCTGCGTGTACTGGCCCGACGGACGCCCCGGTGTTGGCTTGCGCGGCATAGGAGGGGACGGTGAATGTCACACTCTCTCCCGCGCGTAAAGAGGGTGAACATGGGAGCGCTGCGCGGAGGGAGCGCGGGCGCTGTCAGGGCGTGAGGCGGTTGAGCATGCGCGCGAAGGGGATGGTCTCGCGCACGTGGCCGAGGCCGCACGTCCACGCGACGGTGCGCTCGATGCCGAGGCCGAAGCCCGCGTGGGGGACGCTGCCGTAGCGGCGCAGGTCGAGGTACCACTCGAAGGCGCTCTTCGGGAGCCCGTGGTGGGCGATGGCGGCCTCGAGCGTCGCGAGGTCGTCTTCGCGCTGACCGCCGCCGATGATCTCGCCGTAGCCTTCGGGGGCGAGCACGTCCATGCCGAGGGCGAGGCGCGCGTCGTCGGGGTCGCGCTTGAAGTAGAAGGCCTTGAGGCTCGCGGGGTACCGGTGAACGATGACCGGGCGGTCGAAGCGCGACGAGATGACGGTCTCCTCGTCGGCGCCGAAGTCGTCGCCGAACTCGGGGCGGCGCTCGTCGTTGCCTTCCGGGTCCTTCGCGAGGGTGCCCGCGGCCTTGCGCGCGTCCCACGCGTCTTGGAGCACCTGAATGGCCTCCTCGTAGCGAATGCGGGGGAAGGGCCCGGTGACGCGCTCGAGGGGAGCGGTGTCGCGCTCGAGCACCTTGAGCTCTTCTTTGCGCGTCTCGAGCACGCGGCCCACCACGTAGGTGAGAAAGCTCTCGGCGAGGTTCATGTCGCCCTCGAGGTCCATGAAGGCTACCTCGGGCTCGACCATCCAGAACTCGGCGAGGTGGCGCCGCGTCTTGCTCTTCTCGGCGCGAAAGGTGGGGCCGAAGACGTACACCTTGCCGAGGGCCATGGCCGCGGCCTCGCCGTAGAGCTGGCCGCTCTGCGTGAGGTACGCCGTCTCGCCGTGGTACTCGGTCTGAAAGAGGGTGCTCGTGCCCTCGCACGCGTTGGGCGTGAAGATGGGCGCGTCGACGAGGGTGAAGCCGTTGGAGTCGAAGTAGTCGCGCACGGCCTTGATGATGGCGTGGCGCACGCGCAGAATGGCCGACTGGCGCTTCGAACGGAACCACAGGTGCCGGTGGTCCATGAGAAACTCGACGCCGTGCTCCTTCGGGGTGATGGGGTACTCGCCCGCGACGGCGGAGATCACCGCGAGGTCGGTGGCGGCGAGCTCGTACACGCCCTGCTGCTTGGGGTGCGCCTTCACCACGCCGGAGAGCGTGAGCGACGTCTCCTGCTGCATGCGGTCGGCGAGGTTGTAGCGCTCGTCGCCGAGGTCGTCGCGCGACACGATGGCCTGCACGATGCCGGTGCCATCACGCACCTCGAGGAACACCAGCTTCTTGCTGGAGCGCTTGTTGTAGAGCCATCCGCGGAGGGTCACGGTCTCGCCGACGTGCTCGCCCAGAGTCGAAATGCTGACGATGGACATAGGGGCCGCTGCATTAGCACAACCCCCACACCCATTGGGAGCGGTGCTGCACCCGCCGACCGTTACAGGGTACAACCCGCGCGACGCATGAACGCACGCCACGGCTCGCTCGTCGCACTCGCGCTCCTCTTCGCGGGGTGTCCCCAACCACCGGCCACGGCCGACGTTCCGGGCGACGTGGGCGACGGGGCGGCGTGCGCGGCCAACGGCGCGTCGCTCACGGTGGGCACCGGGAGCAGCAGCACCCTGGCCACCTTTCGCCCCTTGAACGACGGCGACGACGTGTACCTCGTGCCCGGCCCCCAGGGCGGTCAGCACGTGTGGATCGGCCTGCGCGCGCGGGGCGTCAACCCCACGCAGCCCCGCGTCGAGATGCGCGCCTACCGAGCGAGCGACGACCAGGTGATCGGCTCGCTGCGCGTGCGCCTCCGCATGATCGAGACGGGCGAGGCGGGCGTGTGGGGCCTCCCGGGCCAGACCCTCATTCTCGACGACGACCAGTATTGTTCGGTGCTCCCCGGCGACCTGCGCATCACGCTCGATTTCAACGACGCCGCGGGGCACTGCTTTCGCGTCGAGCGGCGCGTGCGCCTGGCCGCCATCGACCCCGGCGCGCTCGAGATCGACCGCGAGGCGCGCCTCCGATGCTGCACCCAGCGCCTGCGACGGTGCTTCCCCGACGCGGGCGTGAGCGTGGTCAGTGACGCCAGTGCGAGCGACGTGAGTGACGTGAGTGCGAGCGACGCGAGTGACGCCAGTGCGAGCGACGCGAGTGACGCCAGTGCGAGCGACGTCAGTGACGCCAGTGCGAGCGACGCAGACTGACGGCGCTACTCGCGCGCCCGCAGCGCGCGGAAGCCCTGCGCGTCGAGGCGCACGGCCCAGGTCTCGTGAGGCGCCTCTTTGCGCGTGACGAAGAGCGCCGCCACGTCGCCGCGCGCGACGAGCACCGGCGACGCCTCGAGGTCGACGCCCTCGTGCGCCGCGTCGTCGAAGACCACCGTCTCGCGCGCGTCGGCGATGGTCGCGAGGGGGCCGTAGCGGTAGCGCAGCCCGCCGAGCGCCTCGCCGGTGTAGGCAACCAGCACGCGCTCGCCGAGGGCCACCACGCGGGGCGCTCCGTCGACGAGGGGGGCGGGCGCCTCGGCGTGGGTGCAGCGCTCGGGCGTACACGTC
>CANMAT010000106.1 GCA_947494865.1 Deltaproteobacteria bacterium | reverse complement strand
GGAACTCGCTGGTCGAAGAGCGCGCCCCGCGCGGCGCGAAGGGCAAGAACATCGCGGTGAGCCGCACGGGTTCGAAAGCCGTGGCGCTCTCCGAGGCGATGCTCGACGAGGCCCCGCGCACGCCCACGGGCATGCCCGAGGTCGACCGGGTGTTGGGCGGAGGGCTCGTCGAGGGCAGCGTGGTGCTCGTGGGCGGCGAGCCCGGCGTGGGCAAGAGCACCCTCATGCTGCAGCTCGTGGCGCAGCTCACCAAGGGGCGCAGGCACCGCGGCGGCGTGCTCTACGCGAGCGGTGAAGAATCAGCCGCGCAGATCGCCGGGCGCGCGAAGCGGCTCGGGGTGACCGAGACCGACGCGCTGCGCCTCGTGGCGAGCGGCGAGCTCGAAGACATCGAGCAGGCCATCGCGCAGCACGACCCCGCGGTGATCGCCGTCGACTCGGTGCAGACCATGCGCGTGAGCGACCTCGAGAGCGCCGCGGGCAGCGTGTCGCAATTGCGCGAGGTCACGTCGCGGCTGGTCACCCTCGCGAAGCAGCAGGGGCGCACGGTGATTCTCATCGGACACGTGACAAAAGACGGCTCCCTCGCGGGCCCCAAGGTGCTCGAGCACCTCGTCGACGTGGTGCTCAGCTTCGACGGCCAGCGCTCCGGCGGCCCGCGCATCCTTCGCACGGTAAAGAACCGCTTCGGCGCCTCGGGCGAGCTCGCGGTGCTCGAGATGTCGCGCGACGGATTGCGCGAGGTGGCCGACCCGTCGGCGCTCTTCCTCGCCGAGCGCCCGAAAGACGTTCCAGGCTCCGTGGTGGTGGCGTCGGCCGACGGCGCGCGGCCGCTGCTGCTCGAGGTGCAGGCCCTCGTGACGCCGAGCGCGATGCCCTCACCGCGGCGCGTGGCCACGGGGGTTGACCCGACGCGGCTGGCCATTCTGGCGGCGGTGCTGGGGCAGCGCGCGGGCCTCTCGGTGCGCGACCGCGACGTGTTCGTGTCCGTCGCGGGCGGGGCGTCGATCGAGGAGCCCGCGGTCGACCTCGCGGTGGCCTGCGCCATCGCGTCGAGCGTGGTGGAGCTGAGCCTCCCGGCCGACATGGTGGTCTTCGGCGAGATCGGGCTGGCGGGCGAGGTGCGGGCGGTGCCGAGGGCGACCCCGCGCCTCGAAGAGGCCGTGAAGCTGGGCTTCAAGCGGGCGCTCATCCCGAAGGCCAACGTCGATCGGGGCGAGGTTCCGCCGGGCATCCGGGCCCACGGCGTGGCGCACGCGCGCGAGGTCGCCGCGTGGATCGAGCGCAAGTCGCGCGACAGCTGAGCGCGCGAAACACCCTGGAGCTCCGGCACTGAGCGCCCGCGCAGCCGTTGCTGCGCGCGTGATGTTGTTGGTATCCGTAGGAGCATGACCGACAAGCTGGCCCTGGCGCTGCGCGACAACCCGATCTTCCTCACGCAGCGCGCGGCGCTGGCGCTCAACGCGCGGTGCCGCAAGGCGCTCAAGGCGAAGGGCATCGACGACGTGAACCCGGCGCAGCTGTCGATCCTGGCGGCCCTCGAGGCGAGCGACGGCATCACGGCCACCGAGCTGTCGCGCGTGGTGATGTACGAGAAGTCGACGCTCACGCCGCTGCTCGACAAGCTCGAGGCGGCGGAGCTTCTGCTGCGCGCGCGCGACCCCAAAGACGGTCGCGTGCAGCGGCTCTTCGTGACGAAGAAGGGCCGCAAGCGCCGCCGCGACGCCGAGGCCGTGCTCACCGAGCTCACCGACACGATGGCCGACGTGCTGCCCAAGAAGGTGCTGCGGCACCACGTGGAGTTCTGCGAGGCCGTGCTCTCGACGGAGAGCGCCGCCCCCGCCTCGACGGCCCCCGCGCGCCACGCGCCGCGCGCCGGCCTTGCCCGCAGCCACGGAAAATAAGATCGTCGCGGCGATCAACCCTCTCACCGGGAGACGCCGTGAAGAAGTACCGCTGCATGGTCTGCGACCACATCTACGACCCCGCCGAGGGCGATCCTGCCTCGGGCATTGCGCCAGGCACATCGTTCGAGTCGCTGCCCTCCGACTGGGCGTGCCCCGACTGCGGCGCGTCGAAGTCTGACTTCGAACCCATGGACTGACCTCAGCGCGCGCGCACGGTGACCTCCCACGCGCGACCGCCCTTCGCCTCCCACCCGATCGACACGGGCAAGAAGCGCTCGATCACGCGCGCGTTGGTGACGGTGTGCTGCGAGGGCTCCACCGTCACGAAGGCCCCGTTGCCCGCGAGGGCCATCGGGAGCAGCAGCTGATCGGCGAGGTGCTCGCCCACGGGCACGTCGGCCGCGAGCCAGTCGAGGGCCTCCTTCGCGACGCGCTCGGCGACGGTCTCGGCCCGCACGCCGCGCTCGCCCGTGGCCACGAAGAGCTCGTGCGCACCCTCGCAGCCCACCTCGACCAGCACCACGTTGCCGGGGCCTTGATCCTTCGGGAGCGACTCGGCGCGCAGGCAGCTCTCGCCCCACGCGAGCAGCGCGTCGGCGGCCTTCACCTCGCGGTCGGCGATGGCCCACGCGAGGCCCGCCACGCGCGCCACCACGCGGCGCTCACACACCGCGCCGCGGGTCATCACCTCGATCGCAGCGAGCCTCGGCGACGGAGCGACCGACACGGTGAAGCGCCCTCCGCCCGCGGGGTAGAAGCCCGAGCGCGCGAGCGTCGCGGTCACGGTGGGCCCCATGCGGTTCACCCACGGGAGAAACACCCGATCGACGAAGTCGAAGGGCGGCGCCATGGGGTTGTGCGTGCCGCCTTCGAGCGTGAGCTCCGAGGGACCATCCGCGCACAACAGCGAGGGCAGCACGGTCTGCAACACGAGCGTGGCGCTGCCCGCGGTGCCCACGCGAAACACGTAGCTCCCCGCGCGCACGGGGCCCGGGTAGAAGCTCACCTGCCGCGAGCCCACGGCGTCGCCCTCGACGCGCGCGGAGCACACCTCGGCCGCCGCGCGCACGGCCGTGAGGTGCTGCCGTTGGAGCCCCGGCTTCTCGCGCCGCGCGCTCACGTTGGCGAGCGTAAAGGGAGTGCCCGTGATCATCGAGAGCGCCAGCGACGAACGCAGCACCTGGCCGCCGCCCTCACCCTCCGAACCGTCGATGAGAACCATCGCGCTCACCCCTTCACGCACACAACCTGGCGCAGCGTATACACCACGTCGACGAGCGCCCGCTGCGCGTGCATCACCGCGTCGATGTTCTTGTAGGCGCCGGGCGTCTCGTCGATCACGTCGGCGTCCTTGCGGCACTCGATGCCCGCGGTGGCCTTCGCGTGGTCCTCGAGCGAGAACACCTGGCGCGCCTTGGTGCGCGTCATCGCGCGCCCCGCGCCGTGCGAGCACGAGCAGAAGCTCTCGGGCTCGCCGCGCCCGCGCACGATGTACGACCGCGCGCCCATGCTGCCCGGAATGATCCCGAGCTCGCCCGCGCGCGCCCGCACCGCGCCCTTGCGCGTCACCCACACGTTCTTGCCATAGTGGTGCTCGCGCTCCACGTAGTTGTGGTGGCAGTTCACCGCCTCGAGGCGCGCCTCGAAGGCGGGCACCGCGCCCGTCGCGCGCACCGCGTCGATCACCGCGTGCATCATGAGCTCGCGGTTGGTGCGGGCGAAGTCCTGCGCCCAGCTCACGGCGCGCACGTAGTCGTCGAAGAGCGCCGAGCCCTCGGGCAGGTACGCGAGGTTCTCGTCGGGCAGGTGCACGAACCAGCGCTTCATCTCTTCGCGCGCCTTCTCGATGAAGTGCGAGCCGATGCGGTTACCCACCCCGCGCGAGCCCGAGTGCAGCATGAACCACACGCGGTCGCTCTCATCGAGGCACACCTCGATGAAGTGGTTGCCCGTGCCGAGCGTGCCGAGGTGCCCGCGCTCCACGCCGCGGTCGATCTTCGGGTGCTTCTCCACGATGGCCGCGTAGCCCGGCGCGAGGGCGGCCCACGCGTCGTTCACCGCCGCGGGGAGGTCGTGCCACGCGCCACGATCGTTGCGACCGCCGTTGTCGGTGCGCCCGTGCGGAACGGCCGCCTCGATCGCGTCGCGCACCGCGCGCAGCGAGTCGGGCAGGTCGCGCGCGGCGAGGCTCGTGCGCACGGCCATCATCCCGCAGCCGATGTCGACGCCCACCGCCGCGGGAATGATCGCGCCGTACGTGGGCACCACGCTCCCGACGGTGGCGCCGATCCCCACGTGCACGTCGGGCATGGCGGCCACCCACTTGTGCACGAAGGGCAGCGCGGCGATACGCAAGAGCTGCTCGCGCGCGCCGTCCTCCACCGGCACGCCCTTCGTCCACGCCTTCACCGGCGCCGAACCCTCGTTGTGAAAGACCTCGTACATGCGCTCGTCCATCGCGTCACCTTCTGGCAGAGCACATTGCGAGCCCCGTGCCCGCCCGCCGAAGCACCGCACTTCGCAGAGTTCGGTGTTTGTAGGCGCTCGCCGATGATCTTGTAGGATAAAGTCTGATCCCCATGGCGAAGAAGCGTCCCACGGTGCTGCTCGGGCTCATCGGCCCCACGCTCGACGCGGGCATGAAAGAGGAGCGTTGGTCGCGCTGGCGCCCGACGATCGCGGCGTGTCAGCACCCCGACCTGCTCATTTCGCGCTTCGAGCTTTTGCACCAGCCGGCGTACACGGCGCTCGCGAAGACGCTGCAGCGCGACCTCGGCACGGTGTCCCCCGAGACCGCCGTCAACCTGCGCCCCTTCACGCTCGGCGACGCGTGGGATCTCGAAGAGGTCTACGCCACGCTGCACGACTTCGCGCGCGCCTACCCCTTCGACACCGAGCGCGAAGACTACCTCGTGCACATCACCACGGGCACGCACGTGGCGCAGATCTGCCTCTTCCTCCTCACCGAGTCGCGCCACCTGCCCGCGCGCCTGTTGCAAACGTCGCCGCCCTCGCGTCAGGGCAGCGGCCCCCGCCCGCGCGACCGCCACGAGCAGACCGCGGGCACCTGGCGCGCGATCGACCTCGACCTCTCGCGCTACGACCGCGTCGCCTCGCGCTTCGACGCCGAGGCCCGCGAGCGCACGGGGCTCTTGAAAGCGGGCATCGAGACGCGCAACGCGGCCTTCAACGCCCTCATCGAGCGGGTGGAGCGCGTGGCGGGGGCCTCGCGCGCGCCGGTGCTCCTCACGGGGCCCACGGGCGCGGGCAAGACGCAGCTCGCGGGGCGCATCTACGCGCTCAAGCGCGCGCGGCGGCAGGTGGAGGGCGCCCTCGTCGAGGTCAACTGCGCCACGCTGCGCGGCGACGGCGCCATGTCGACGCTCTTCGGCCACGTGAAGGGGGCGTTCACGGGGGCGCTCTCCGACCGCGACGGGCTCTTGCGCAAGGCCGACAAGGGCGTGGCCTTCCTCGACGAGATCGGCGAGCTCGGGCTCGACGAGCAGGCGATGCTCCTGCGCGCGCTCGAAGAGAAGACCTTTCGTCCCATGGGCAGCGACCGCGAGGTGAAGAGCGATTTTCAACTCCTGGCGGGCACCAACCGCGACCTCGCCCAGCGCGTGCGCGAGGGGAGCTTCCGCGACGACCTCCTCGCGCGCATCGAGCTGTGGACCTTCAAGCTCCCCGGCCTGCGCGAGCGCCCCGAAGACGTCGAGCCCAACCTCGACTTCGAGCTCGAGCAGGCCACGCGCACCCTCGGCATGCGCGTCACCATGAACCGCGAGGCCCGCCAGCGCTTCGTCGCCTTTGCCACAGCGCCCGAGGCCGTGTGGAGCGGCAACTTCCGCGACTTCAACGCAGCGGTCACCCGCATGGCGACGCTCTCGACGGGCGGCCGCATCGACGTGGCCACCGTCGACGACGAGCTCGCCCGCCTGCGCGCCCGCTGGCAGCTCGCGGCCCCGCGCGAGGCGGCCTCCGACACCGCGCGCGCCGCGCCCGACGAGGCGCTCCTGCGTGAGGCCCTCGGCGAAGAGGGGGCCGCGGCGCTCGACCGCTTCGACCGCGCCCAGCTCGCCGACGTGATCCGCGTGTGCCGCGCGACGCCCACCCTCTCGGCCGCGGGGCGCGCGCTCTTCGCGGTGTCACGCGCGGGCCGTACGAGCGTCAACGACGCCGATCGGCTTCGCAAATATCTCGCGCGGCATGGGCTCTCGTGGGAGTTGCTGCACCCCACGGCGTAGCTCCCGCACGAACACGCGTGAGGTGCTTGCGTTCTGACAACGTTTCATGCAGTGTCCCGCGCCCTGCCGGGCATCGTTGGTCCGGTACCCATCCACGGAGTGTACTGTCTTGTCGAACACCACGAACACGCCCGCGCCGGTTACCCCGGGCGACGCCGTCGTCTGCAAGCCCCTCGAGGTTCCCGTCGGTGACAAGGGCATCGAGCGCGCGATCAAGAACCTCAAGCGCAAGATGGCCGCCGAAGGCGTGCTGCGCGAGCTGAAGCGCCGCCGCCATTACATGAAGCCCTCGGTCAAGCGCCGTAAGAAGGCCAGCGAAGCCGCGCGCCGTCGCCGCAAGCGCACGCGCGCCGAAGCCGGCACCCCGTAGTCAACATTCTCGCGGTCGCTCGCAACCGCGAACACCCCATCGGCGATGACCGCCCCCGCAACTCGCAGGGAGGTCACCACCGATGTTTCTTCTCACCGTCCTGGATGGCACGGGTCGCACTTTCGCGCGCCCGATCGAAGGCCCCACCAGCTTTGATCCCTCCGCGCTGCGCGGCGAGAGCCCCCACCAGGGGCCCTGGCTGTTGCAGCCCGACCCCTCTCGGGGCGTCCTCGTCGTTCGCTCGCCCGAGCTCCATGTGATCACGGAGCTCCGCGCCGACCAGCGCATCGTGCTGGGCGACCTCACGCTGCACCTCACGCGCCTCGACCTCGCGCGCACCGACCGCATCGTGGTGGCCCCTCGCCGCGCTGCGCTCTCGCTGCGCATCCGCGGTCGGCGTTCGGTGTCGCTCGGGTATCGCCCGCTCGTGGTGGGCTCGTGGCACGGCTGCGACGTGGTGATCGACGACCCCTCGGTCAGCCACCGCCACTGCGAGGTGACGCCCCTCGGCGACGCCTGGGCCGTGTGGGACCTTGCGAGCACCAACGGCGTGCGCGTCGCGGGAGCGCGCGTGCCCTATGCGATTCTCGAAGCGGGGGCGACGTTCTCCCTCGGGCGCACTCACGTCGAGTGCGTGCCCTGCGAAGCCGTGGTCGATCACGGGTCGGCCATCGTAGGCGCCTCGGCGGCCATCGACCGGCTGCGGCAGAGCATCGCCGACGTGGCCGACGCGCCGTACCCCGTGCTCATCGAGGGCGAGAGCGGCGTCGGCAAGGAGCTCGTCGCGCGCGAGATCCACGCCCGCAGCGGCCGCCGCGGGGGCGCGCTCGTGTCGATCAACTGCGGCGCGATCGCCCCCGAGCTCATCGAGAGCGAGCTCTTCGGCCACGAGCGCGGGGCCTTCTCGGGCGCGCAGGCGCGGCGCCGCGGGCTCTTCGAAGAGGCCCACGACGGCACGCTCTTCCTCGACGAGATCGGCGAGCTCCCCATGGCGCTGCAGCCCAAGCTCCTGCGCGTGCTCGAGACCGGCGAGGTGCGCCGCGTGGGCGGCGAAGGGTCCCTCAAGGTGCGCGTCCGCGTGGTGAGCGCGACGCTGCGCGACCTCGACCAGCGCGTGCGCGACGGCCACTTTCGCCACGACCTGTTCTTTCGGCTCCAAGACATGCGCGTGCGCGTGCCGCCGCTGCGCGAGCGCGTCGGCGACATCCCCGCCCTCGCCGACGCCCTGCTGCGGCGCATCGCCGATGAGACCGGGCGCCACCGCACGCTCGAAGACCGCGCCCTCGCGCGCCTCATGCTTTGGCGCTGGCCGGGCAACGTGCGCGAGCTCTTCGCGTCGCTCAAGCGCGCGGTCTTCGCGACGCCGGGCGCGGTGATCGGCGCCGACGACCTCGACCTCCCCGACGCGCTGCCCTACGTAAAATCGGGCGTGCGGGGTGTGCACGACGGCGACGCCGACCCGTGGCCCGACCGAGTTCCGCACGGCGACCTCGCGGCCCTGCACGCGTACTGCAACGGCAACCTCACGCGCGTCGCCACCATCGCGGGTCTCGCGCGCTCGACGGTGCGCGCCCGCCTCGCCAAGGCACGCGCCGCGGGCGGCTACGAGCTGTAGCGACGGGCGCTGGACACGCCCGCGACGGCCGTGCTGAACATCGTCGCGTGACCCTCGCACCCGCCGCTCCCACGCACCGCGCGCTCACACAGTTTGAAGGCGACACGCTCGTGGTGCCGGGCTTCGTCACGGCGCACTCGCACGCGTTTCAGCGCGCCCTGCGCGGCACCACGCAGCGCGCGCCGCGCGACACGGGGACCTTCTGGTCGTGGCGCGAGGCGATGTACCGGCTCGCCGACGCGCTCACGCCCGAGACCATCGAGGCCGTCTCGCGCAAGGCCTTCGAAGAGCTGCGCCGCGCCGGCGTCGTGGCCGTGGGCGAGTTTCACTACGTGCACCACCAGCGGGGAGGCGAGCCCTACGACGACCGCACGGCGCTCGCCGACGCGGTGATTCGCGCGGCCCTCGACGCCGGGCTGCGCATCACGCTCCTGCGTACGGCGTACATGCGCGCGGGCGCGGGGAGAGGCCCCGAAGGGGCGCAGCGGCGCTTCAGCGACGCGTCTGTGGAGCGCGTGATCGACGACCTCGACGCCCTGCGCGCACGCTGGCAGCACGACGCGCGAGTGCGTATCGGCGTGGCGCCTCACTCGGTGCGCGCGGTGCCGTCGGCGTGGATCACGGCGCTGCACGCGTACGCGAGGGAGCGCGCGATGCCGTTTCACATGCACGTGGCCGAGGTCGAGGGCGAGGTCGTCGAGTGCGTCGCGGAGCACGGGCGCCGCCCCGTCGAGCTGCTCGCGGAGCTGGGTGTGCTCGACGAGCGCTTCGTCGCCGTGCACGCCACGAACCTCGCGCCGCACGAGGCGCGGCTGCTCGGCGAGGCGCGCGCGTTCGCGTGCCTTTGCCCCACCACGGAGCGCGACCTGGGCGACGGCCTGGCCGATGTAGGGGCACTTCGCGACGCGGGCGTTCGGCTGTGCAACGG
>CANMAT010000105.1 GCA_947494865.1 Deltaproteobacteria bacterium | reverse complement strand
GGGCGCCCGACGAGGTGCGCTCGTCGGCGCGGGGGCCGAGGCCCGACATCGGAAAGAGAATGCCGTACTGCACCGAGGCGAAGAAGCCCGGCGCCGAGAGCGAGCCCTGCGAGGGGTCGCGCCAGTTGGACATGTACGTGACCTCGGCGTCGACCTCGATGCCCAGGTTGGCGTCGTTGCCGCGCGTCTGCACGAACTCGCTCGCCCGCGACCAGATGACCGAGGCGCGGCCGTAGAGGCGGTCGCTGCCGGGGTGGTCGACGAAGGCGTACATCACGCCGGGGCGAAAGTAGTAGGCGCTCGACACCTGGCGCATCACCTGGCGCCAGAGAATAAGGTCGACGCGGTAGTCGGGGTGGAACGCGTACGAGGTGATCGCCGTGGCGTCTTGCCGAACGGGCTGCAGGCGCGCCGTGCGGTAGTTGAGGCCCTCTTGATCGGCGTCGCCGGAGGCGTAGCCCGTGCGAAACTCGAGCTGCAGGCGGTTGTTGAGCAGGCGATACTCGAACTCGAGCGCGCCGCCGAACTGCAAGAGGTCGTACCGCTGCGGGTCCGACGAGGGCGTCGAGGCGATCGAGGTGTTGCCCGCCACGAACACCGCCTCGGCCTCGAGGCGAAAGTTCTTGTGCAACATCTGGAACCACAGGTCGCCCGTGAAGGCCAGGGCGTCGCGGCGGATGAAGGCGTTCTGCGTGTCGCTGAAGGTGCTCGTCGGGGTGAGGCGCGAGGCCACGTTCTCGCTCGAGAGGGTCTGCCAGCGGAGGAGGCCGTAGAAGCCCGCGTTCCACACGATGTCGCCGCGCGAGAGCGACTGGCGCGCCTCGGCGGCGTCGACGCGGCGGCCCACGGCGAGGCCGACCTGGTGCACGTCGTCGAGGGTCGAGAGGTCGATGCCCTGGCCCTGCCCCGACTCGCCGAGGGTGCCCGCGGTCGAGAGGCCCGTCGAGGCGAAGTCGTACATCGCCGCGGCGAAGAGCGAGAGCGGGCGGTACCGAAACTGGTACATCACCCGGTCTACGTGGGTCTGGTAATCGCTGTCGACGCCGTTGCCCGCGTTCGACAGAATGCCGAGGCCCCACTGCCAGGGCATGCGGCCGAAGCGAAGCTGGCCGAGGGTGGCGTTGTTCACCTCGGCCCACGCGCGGCTCACCGTGATGGCAGGCACCAGGGTGTTGCTCGACGACGGGGGCACCTGCGTCTGCGACTGCGCCGTGATGGGCGCCCAGGGCGATGACCCCTGCGCCCCCGTCAGCGACCCGCCCTGCGGCGTCGAGCCCAGAATGAGGTTGTCGTAGATGTCGATCTGGGTGTGCACCGAGATCGAGTCGTTGACGTGAATCTCGGGCGCGAGACGAAGGCGCATGTTGGCCATCGTCTGAAAGTTGTTGAGGCACTGACCGGGCACGCGCGCGCTGCTGCCGGGCACGGGGGCCGTAGAGCACAGGTCGTTGATGCCGTTGTCGGGGTTGCGCGCCCAGGGCCAGCCCGAGTTCTGGTAGGCCGAGGGCTGGCTCGCGACGAGGGAGGGGGTGTCCCACCCGATCGCGAAGTTGTGCATCATCTCGGGGCGTACGCGAAAGTACCCGTGGAGCACGAAGGCCTGCGAGATGCGGTCGAGGAGGTCGGCGGGCGCGGGGGTCGTGCGTGTCGCGGGGGCTTCTTCGGCGGCGGGCGTCGCGGCGGGCGTTGCGGGCTCTTCGGCGGCGGGCGTCGCGGTCGGTGCGGCGGCCTCGGGCTCGGCGGGCGCGCTCGGGGCCTCCGTCGCGGGGGCGTCGGTCGCCGTCGGCTGCGGGGCCACCGGGGCGGCCGCGCCAGGCTGCGGGGACGTCTGCGCCAACACGGCGGCGGGCGCCGACAGCGTGAGCGCGAGCAAGGATGCCAGGGAACGACGCAATGGACCTCCGACCCGACACGAACAGCGATGCGGCGGGCGCCGCGGGGCTATCACGCGCAGACAGCGTGCGTCAACGCGCGCCTAAAGGGTCTCTGCGGTGGAGGTGATGCGCGGGGAGGGCCCAGACTACAAAGCTTGACCGTGCGAACAGCGGGACGATAGCGTGCCCCTCCACGACGTGACGTACTTAAGGATTGTTCCTCTCGGGGGCCTCGGCGAAATTGGCATGAACTGCCTCGCCCTGGAGTCGCCCGACGGTGTGCTGGTGATCGACTGCGGGGTCACCTTTCCGCATGGCGACCACGGCGTAGATGTCATTCACCCCCTCTTCGACTACCTCGAAGACCGCGAGGGTGACCTCCTCGGCGTGGTGATCACCCACGGCCACGAGGATCACATCGGCGCGCTCCCCTACCTCCTGCGCCGCATGCCCGTGCCCGTGTGGGCGCCGCACTATGCCCTCTCTCTCATCCGCGAGCGGCTGCGAGAGTTTCCCGAGGTGCCCGACATCGATCTCACCCCGACGGTGCCGCGCAAGCACTTCAAGGTAGGCCGCTACGAGATCGAGCCGCTGCGGGTCACCCACTCGATCCCCGACTCGACCGCGCTCGCCATCGATACGCCCGGCGGACTCGTGATTCACACGGGTGATTTCAAGCTCGAAGACGACCCCCTCGACGACCAGCCCTCCGACGCCGAGCGCTTCGAAGCCCTGGGCGACCGCGGCGTGAAGCTCCTCCTCTCCGACAGCACCAACGTCGACGTGCCCGGCTCCGCGGGGCGCGAGCGCGACGTGGCGGCGGCCCTGCACTCGCTCGTGTCGCGCCTCAAACAGCGCGTCATCGTAGGGATGTTCCCGTCGAACGTGTACCGCCTGAAGAGCCTCGTCGAGGTCGCCGCGGCCACCGGTCGCAAGCTGTGCTTCCTCGGGCGCAGCGCGCAGACCCACGTGCGCGCGGCTACCGAGCTCGGTCGCATCAACGTGCGCTCCGACATCCTCGTGTCGCCCGAGCGCGCCCGCGAGGTGCCGCGCTCGCAGCTCCTCGTGGTGGCCTCGGGCACGCAGGCCGAGCCCCAGGCCGCGCTGGCGAGGCTCGCCGCGGGCGACCACCCCAGGCTCGCCATCGAGGCGGGCGACGCGGTGCTCTTCTCGTCGCGCACCATCCCCGGCAACGAGCGCGCGGTGTGGTCGCTCCTGTGCGACCTCGAGCGCCGCGGCGCGGTGGTTCACTTCGCGCAGACCGACCCCAACCTCCACGTGTCGGGTCACGCCTGCCGCGAAGAGCAGCTCAAGATGCTCTCGTGGGTGCGGCCCCAGTCGTTCATCCCCGTGCACGGCACCTACCACCATCTCATGCGCCACGCGGCGCTCGCGAAGTCGGTGGGCGTCCACGACGTGTCGCTCATCGAGAACGGGCAGACGAGCATTCTCGACGGCCACGGGCTCAGCGAGGGCGCCTCGGTGCGCGTGGGCCGCGTGCCCGTCGCCAACCGCAACGAGGTGGCCGACGAGGTGCTTCGCGAGCGCGCGGTGATGGGCCAGGTGGGGGCGGTGTTCGTTACGGTGCCCATCGCGCGCAACGGGGCGCTCTCGGGGCCGGTGACCGTGGCCGCGCGGGGCGTGTCCACCGACGGGTCGCCCACGGCGACCGACGAAGACGCGCGCGTCGTCATCGAACGCGCCGTGCGCGACATGCACGCGACGGGCGGCAGCGGCTCCCACGAGGCGATTCGAGACACCGTTCGGCGGGCCGCGCGCAAGGTCTACGCGCGCATGCAGCCCAAGCCGATGGTGGTGGTCACCCTCCGCGAGAGCTGAGTCGCTTCACCCGACGACTGAAGGGCTTCAGTAGTCGGGTGAACGGAGCCCTCGCGGGTCGGTCAGTTGACGAGGAGGCGCTCGAAGCGAAACTCGGCGCCCGGCGCGCGGGTGACGTGAATGGTGTCACCCGGCACGAAGTCGCCGCCCAGAATGCGCTGCGCGAGCGGGTTCTCGAGGTGCTGCTGAATGGCGCGCTTGAGGGGGCGCGCGCCGTACACCGGGTCCCACCCGATCTCGCCGAGGTAGTCCTTGGCGGCGTCTTCGAGCGCGAGCTTGAGCTCGCGCCGCTCGAGGCGCCTCTCGAAGCCGCGGAGCTGAATGTCCACGATGGCGCGGATATCCTCACGGGCGAGGCGGTGAAAGATGATCGTCTCGTCGAGGCGGTTGAGAAACTCGGGGCGAAAGTGCCTGCGGAGCTCTTCCATCACGGCGCGGCGAATCTGGGCCTCGCCCGCGGAGTCTTCGAGAATGTGGGCGCTCCCCACGTTGCTCGTCATGATGAGCACGGTGTTGCGAAAATCTACGGTGCGGCCCTGGCCGTCGGTGAGCCTGCCGTCGTCGAGCACCTGGAGCAGCACGTTCCACACGTCGGGGTGGGCCTTCTCCACCTCGTCGAAGAGAATCACCGAGTACGGCCTGCGGCGCACGGGCTCGGTGAGCTGGCCGCCCTCGTCGTAGCCCACGTAGCCGGGCGGGGCGCCCACGAGGCGGGCCACGGTGTGCTTCTCCATGTACTCGCTCATGTCGACGCGAATCATCGCGCGCTCGTCGTCGAAGAGAAACTCCGCGAGGGCCTTGGCGAGCTCGGTCTTGCCCACGCCGGTGGGGCCCAGAAACAGAAAGCTCCCGATGGGGCGCCGCTCGTCGCCGAGGCCCGCGCGGGCGCGTCGCACCGCGTTGGCGACGGCATGCACGGCCTCCGCTTGCCCGACCACGCGCTTCGCGAGCTGCTCCTCCATCTTGAGGAGCTTCGACTGCTCGCTCTCGAGCATCTTGCGCAGGGGCACGCCCGTCCACTTGGCCACGATCTCGGCGATGCCCTCGGCGGTCACCTCCTCGCGCAGGTACGCGCCGCCCTCTTGGTGCGCCGCGGTGATGGTGTCTTGCGCCGCGGTGAGGTCGCGCTCCAGCTTCGGGATCTCGTCGTACTTGAGCTGCCCCGCGCGCTCGAATTTGCCCTCGCGCGTGGCGCGCTCGAGGTCGCTGCGCGCCTGCTCGAGGCGGCCCTTCACGGTGCGCACCGAGGCGATGAGCTCCTTCTCGCGGAGCCACTTGCTCTTCATCGCGTCGAGGCCGCTCTTCTGCTCGGCGAGCTCGCGGTTCACGTCTTCGAGGCGCGCCACCGAGGCCTTGTCGGTCTCGCGCGACAGGGCCTGACGCTCGATCTCGAGCTGCGTCAGCCGGCGCTGCTGCTGGTCGATCTCGAGGGGCATCGAGCCGAGCTCCATCTTGAGCTTGGCGGCGGCTTCGTCGACGAGGTCGATGGCCTTGTCGGGCAGAAAGCGCTCGGTGATGTACCGGTTCGACAGCGTGGCCGCGGCCACGAGCGCGCCGTCTTGAATGCGAATGCCGTGGTGCACCTCGTAGCGGTCTTTGAGGCCGCGCAGAATGGCGATGGTGTCTTCCACGGTGGGCTGCCCCACGTACACCTGCTGAAAGCGCCGCTCGAGGGCCGCGTCTTTCTCGATGTGCTTGCGGTACTCGTCGAGGGTGGTGGCGCCGATGCAGTGCAGCTCGCCGCGCGCGAGGGCGGGCTTGAGCATGTTGCTCGCGTCCATGGCGCCCTCGGCCGCGCCCGCGCCGACGAGCGTGTGCAGCTCGTCGATGAAGAGCACCACGTTGCCGCTCGACTCGACCTCTTTGAGCACGGCCTTCAGGCGCTCTTCGAACTCGCCGCGGAACTTCGCGCCCGCGACGAGGGCGGCGAGGTCGAGCGCCACGATGCGCCGGTCTTTGAGACTCTCGGGCACGTCGCCCCGCATGATGCGCTGCGCGATGCCCTCGACGATGGCGGTCTTGCCCACGCCGGGCTCGCCGATGAGCACGGGGTTGTTCTTCGTGCGGCGCGACAGCACCTGCATCACGCGGCGAATCTCCTCGTCGCGGCCGATCACGGGGTCGAGCTTGCCGAGCTTCGCGAGCTGCGTGTAGTCCCTGCAGTATTTCTCGAGGGCTTGAAACGTCCCCTCGGGGTCTGCGCTGGTCACGCGCTGGTTGCCGCGAACCTCTTTGAGCACACCGAGGAAGCGGGCCTCATCGAGGTTGAAGCGCTTGAGCACGCCCGCCACGTCGCGGTCGTGCTTGAGCATGGCGAGCAGCATGTGCTCCACCGAGGTGAACTCGTCTTTGAGCGCCTTGGTCTCGTCTTCGCACTTCTGCAGCACGTTGTTGAGGCGCCGCGAGATCGAGGGCTCGGCGCCGCCCGACACGCGGGGCAGCTTGTCGACCGCGCGCTCGAACTCCGAGAGGGCCGCGCGCGGGTCGCCGCCGGCCTTTTGAATGACCGCCGACACCACGCCGCCCTCTTGCTGGAGGAGCGCGACCATGAGGTGTTCGGGCGTGAGCTCGGGGTTGCCTCGGCGCACGGCCTCAGACTGCGAGGCGGCGAGCGCTTCACGGGACTTCGTGGTGAATCGTTCCATGCGCATGGCGGTTGTGTACTCCTCGTGATGGAGCGTTGAAGACGGTGTTCGTGCCCGAGCGCGGCGCCCGCCTCACGGCGGCGTTCTCGCTTGTACTCTGAGCCCGGAAAGCACCGTAAGCACCGGCCATACCGGCGTCAATCGGGCTTGTCGGCGAAGGGCTGTTCGATGCACCACAGGGCGAGGTCGTAGAGCGTGGCGGTCACGTATCGATCGCCGACGAAGCGCGCCACGCGGGTGAGCCCGCGCCCCTCGACGCCGCGCACCTCGCTCGTCACGCAGAGCGAGAGTCGGTTTCTTCGCGCGAGGGCGAGGGCCTCGTCGAGGTCGCGCACGTCGACCACGCGACGCTCCGACGCGCGGTAGCGGAGCCACGTGCCGAGCTGGCCCGTCGCGACGAGCGTGGCGCGCGCGTCGCGGCGGTTGATCGCGTCGGCGATGCGCAGCGCGGGCGGCGCGGTGCGCGACTGCACGCACAAGAGTCGCCACGACTCGTGCGCGATGGGCGCGAGGGCGACGAGCGTGAGGGCGAGGGCGAGGGGGCGCGCGCGGGCGTCGGCGGCCCTCACGCCGAGCGCGAAGAGCAGCGCCAAGCCCGGCGCGAGGGGCAAGAGGTGACGCGGCTGCCACACGACGTTCTGTCCGAAGAGGGCCCACACGGCGTAGGCGCCGCACGCGAGCGCGACGGGCGACCACGAGGGCGCGCGGCGGAGCCCCGCGATGCCCCAGAGGAGCAGCGCCCACGCGGCGAGCGTGGCGGGGATGAGCGAGGTCGCGCGGTCGCTCCACCAGCCGCCGAGCGCGTGCGCGTGGAGGGCGAAGGCGAAGGCGCGGAGGCGGTCGACGAGGTGCGGCTGCGTCACGACGGTGCCGCCGAAGCGGGTGAAGTGTCCGTGCGCGTGCTCGGCGACGAGGGCCGCGAAGCGCGACGGGCCGGTGCGCATCACCACGGGCGCATAGGCGAGCGCGACGAGGGCCGCGCAGGGGGCGGCGAAGGTTCGGACCCATCGCGCGAGACCCAGGCGCGCGATGCCGCGCAGCGCGGACGGCGCGAGGAGCGGGAGCGCCGAGGGGCGGGCGCCCGCGAGGAGCCCCACGAGCGCGCCGAAGCCCGCGCGAGGGCGCGAGGTCTCGCCGAGCGAGAGGGCGAGCGCGCACCACGCGAGCGCGCAGCCGAGCATGTCGGAGAGGGGGCGCGCCGAGTGGATCGTGGTGAGGGTGCCGACGGCGAAGAACGCGGCGCCCGCGGAGGCCGCGAGGCGCGAGCGCGTGGCGCGGAGAGAGAGCGCGAAGGTGAGGGCGCACGTCGCTCCGAAGGCCGCAGCGCTCACGAGCGAGAGGGCCCGCGCGGGCGTGTCGACGAGGGGCAACACGGCGCGCCCGAGGGCGATGAACACGGGATAGCCCGGCGGGTGCGGGTGCCCCTGCGCGAGGTCGAAGCGGAGGAGGGCGCGGCAGAAGCGCGAGCCGTCGAGGTCTTGCTCGACGGCGGGCAGAAAGGGCAGCCGCGAGGCGAACGCGAGCGCGCCCGCGAGGGCTGCGCCGCGCGCGATCATCGACCGGCGTCGGCCCCGTTGCCTGTGCCCGCGCCGCTCATGTACGGCGAGCTGAGGGCCGAACCCGTGGCGGGCGCGAGGCCGATCACGCAGTCGCAGCCGCCGAAGTCTTCGCCGCCCTGGGGGAGCGCGCGGCACGTGCGATAGCCCCACGTGCCGTCGCCGCAGCGGCACTGCACCTGATCGCCCGGAACGCACACGCGCTCGCCCACGCACGCCAGACTCAGCGCGAGCAAGAGCAACCACCCGAGACCAGCGCGAACGACTGCCACAACACAGAGCCCTACTAAAAGTGATAACGAGAGTCAAGATTGATTACCTGTTGATTGTGATTCCCTTTCTCGTTATGAGGGCGATCACAACGGCTTGAAGGAGAGCAGGGCTGCCATGAAGCGCATGCAGGTTCGATGGGCGACTCCGATGTTGATCGCGGCGCTCGCGTATGGGAGCGCGGGCGCGCTGACCGGCTGCGGCGACGAGGGCGCCGTGACGCCCGCGGTGCAGCCGAGCGCGCCGATGTACATGGGCCAGTACACGCCGCGCACGAGCGTCGAGGCCGAACGCGCCACGGTGGCCACGGTCGCGACGCTGCGCACGCTGGCGGGCACCTACACGTGGGACGCGATCGCGACGATGGCGGGGCCCGGCACGCCCGTCGCGCAGATGCTCGTCGACGCCGACCGGGTGAGCCTCGGCGCCATGGCGCAGGGCGAGTACTCGCTCGACCGGATGTTTCGCGAGGGGCTCGCGCAGGGCCGCACGGCGGCCAACGACGAAGCGCGCGCGGTCGCCAAGCAGCCCGTCGAGAAGTCGCTCCTGGTGGCGCTCGGGCTCTCGACGCAGGCGGCGCTCCGCGGCGCCGCGGCCGAGGCCCGCGCGGGGCGCTGGGCCGAGGCGAGCGCCCATTGGGACCGCGCGGCGGCGTGGTTTCAGGGCCTCGAGTCCAACGCGACCACGCGCTCGAGCACCGCGGCCAACGGCGCCTGGGGCGCGGGCGTCGCCACGCTCTCGCGCGAGAACATGGCGTCGCGCATCGTCGAGACGCTCGTGCGCGGGCGCATGGCCGTCGACGCGCGCTCGCAGCGCACCGTGGTCGAGACGGCCGCGGGCCTCGAGGTTTACCTCACGAAGTACTTCCTCCTCTCGGTGGTCAACTACGGGTACGAGGTGCCCGTCGCCGTGGCCGCGACG
>CANMAT010000104.1 GCA_947494865.1 Deltaproteobacteria bacterium | reverse complement strand
CGCAGCGCACCTATTCGCGCACGCAGCAGTCGCTGCCGGTGCGCCTCGTCGTGGCCGCCACGGGGCAGACGCTCACCGTCGGCAGCGTGGTGGGGCCGCAGCCCAGGCAGTGCAGCGGTAACATCGGGCGCCCCACGTCGAGCACCTACCAGGGCTCGTCGGTGGGCTCGTCGCAGCTCGGCCCGTGGCTCTCGGCGACCCTCGCCGGCGGGGCGATGGGCATGGTCCCCATGAACTGACACACCGCCCCGCGCGTAGCGGTCTACGCGTGGGGCTCGGTGGCGCGCATCGAGGGCCGCGCGCTGAAGCGCTCGTACCACGCCGCGAGGTGCGGTCGGCTCGCGCGGAGGTTGCCCAGCACGTCGCGAAACTCGAGCCAGCCCAGCGTGGCGCCCGCGCAGATCTGCCCGAGGTCGACGTCGTCGCCGAAGCGCGCGACCTCTTCTTCGAGGGCGTCGAGGCCCTGCAGGGCCTTCTCCGACTGGCCGTCGAGCCAGGCGGGCCACCACAGCTCGCGCGGCCGGTTGGCGCGCTCGTAGAACACCAGAATGGCCGCGTCGAGGATGCCATCGCACAGCGCCTGCACGCGCAGCACGCGCCAGCGCTCGGGGCCCGCCGCGGGCACCAGCGGGCGCTCGGGCGCGAGCGAGGCGAGGTACTCGCAGATCACCACCGAGTCGTAGAGCGCGTCGCCGTCGTCGGTCACCAGCGCGGGGATCTTGTTGAGAGGATTGGTGCGCGACAGCGTGGCATCAGACTTCGTGGGCGTCGGGCGCAGGAGCACCGTCTCGATGCGCGCGTCGAGGCCGAGCTCGTACGCGGTGACGAGCACCTTGCGAACGAAGGGCGAGGTAGGCGTGTAAAAGAGCTTCACAGCGCGATAGTAGGGGCTTGCCGCGCGCGGTGGAATGTCGTTATCCCGGTCGGGTGACCACACCCCACGCACCGGGCGACGCCCACGCCGACGCCCACCACGGCAGCGCCACGGCGCTCGCCCTCGCCGCCATCGGCATCGTGTTCGGCGACATCGGCACGTCGCCGCTCTACACCATTCAAGAGTGCTTCGGAGAGCACGGGGTGCCCGCCACCCACGAGAACGTGCTCGGCGTCATCTCGCAGGTGGTGTGGTCGGTCACCCTCGTGGTCACGGTGAAGTACCTCATGTTCGTGATGCGCGCCGACAACCGCGGCGAAGGGGGCATCCTCGCGCTCCTGGCGCTGGTGCCCGAGCGCATTCGCAACCCCTCGCGCTCGGGCGTGAGCGCGGTCGCCATGCTGGTGCTCATCGGCGCGGCGCTCCTCTTCGGCGACGGCATCATCACGCCGGCCATCAGCGTGCTCGCCGCGATGGAGGGCCTCGGCGTCGCCACCGACAAGCTCTCCTCCGCGGTGGTGCCGCTCACCGTGGTGATCCTCGCGGGGCTCTTCGCCATTCAGCGCAGCGGCACGGCCAAGATCGGCAAGCTCTTCGGCCCCGTGATGGTGGTGTGGTTCGCCACCATCGGCCTCCTCGGGGCGTCGCACATCGCGCGGGCGCCCGCCATCGTCGAGGCCCTCTCGCCCCATCACGCCGTGCGCTTCTTCATGCACCACGGCTTTCACGGCTTCAAAATGTTGGGCTCCGTGGTGCTCGCCGTCACGGGCGGCGAGGCCCTCTATGCCGACATGGGCCACTTCGGTCGCAGGCCCATTCGCCTCGCGTGGCTCGCGCTGGTGTTCCCCGCGCTGCTGCTCTGCTACGGCGGTCAGGGCGCGCTGCTGTTGCAGCACCCCGAGGCCGCGGCGCAGCCCTTCTTCGGCATGGTGCCGCGGGGCCTTTGGGTGTACGCGCTCGTCGCGCTCGCGGCGCCCGCCACGGTCATCGCCTCGCAGGCGCTCATCTCGGGCGTGTTCTCGCTCACGCAGCAGGCCATTCAGCTCGGGTACTTTCCTCGCGTCGAGGTGCGCCACACGTCGGGCGAGGCCGAGGGGCAGATCTACGTGCCGGCCGTCAACTGGCTCCTCGCGGTGGCGTGCATCGTCCTGGTGCTGGTGTTTCAACACTCGTCGCGCCTCGCGGCGGCCTTCGGCCTCGCCGTGAGCGGCACCATGGGCATCACGTCGGTGATCTTCTTCGTGGTGAGCCGTTACGCCTGGGGGTGGTCACCGCTCAAGAGCGGCGCGCTCCTCGCGGGCTTTCTCGCGCTCGACCTGCCCTTCTTCGCCGCCAACCTCTTGAAGTTCTTCGACGGCGGCTACCTGCCGCTCGGGGTGGGCGCGGTGTTCCTCGCGGTGATGGTCACCTGGCGCTGGGGCCGCGACGCGCTGCGCGCCTACCACGCCGATCGCGCGACGGACCTCGACGCGTTCATCGCGGGCCTCCCCGGGCGCGGTGTGGTGCGCCCCGAGGGGGTCGCCGTGTTCCTCGCGTCGAGCAGCGCGGGCGCGCCGCCCGTGATGACCCACTACGTCGACCGATGCCGCTCGCTCCATCAAACGGTGGTGATCATGACGCTCACCACCGAGCACGTGCCCACGGTGCCCGCGGCCGAGCGCGTCGAGCTTACGGCGCTCGGCGGAGGGTTCTTTCGTGTGGTGGCCCGCTACGGCTTTATGGACAGCCCCCGCGTCGTCGACGTGCTCGCCCGCGCCGCGCAAGACGCGAGGCTCACCGTCGACCTCGCGACAGCCACATACTTCGTAGGCCGCGAGACCTTCATCGCCACCGAGCGCGGCCGCCTCGGGGCCATCACCGAGGGCTTCTTCGGGCTCTTGTCGCGCAACGCGCGCAGCGCCACGGCGTACTTCGACGTGCCCCCCGCCCAGGTCGTCGAGATCGGCACGCAGATCGACCTGTAGCGCCTCGCGCCATCGGTGCTCACCGACGCGAACATCGGTGCTCACCGACGTGAACATCTCGAAGCTAGCGGGCGGGCGTAAGCACGCCACGCAGCGCCTGCGGTAGACTCCGTCCGTGGTCGCTGCCCCTACGCCGAACTCCCCGCGCTCTCCGTCCGACGCACGCTTCCCCGGCCTGAGCGCGGAGGTGGTCGCAGGCTACCTTCAGGCGCCCGACACGATGGTGGCTGAAGTAATCGACGGCGAGCTGTCGTTGATGCCCCGCCCGAAGCCGCGCCACGCGCACGCGACGGTGCGGCTCTCGGGGCGCCTGCGTGGCTTCTCCGATCCCGACGGCGACGACCCTGGCGGCTGGGTGATCCTCGTCGAGCCCGAGCTCCACCTCGGGCCCCGGCCCGACATCCTCGCGCCCGACCTCGCGGGGTGGCGCCGCGAGCGATTCCCTGAAGGAGCCTTCGACGACGGCGCGCCCGCGGCGATCACCGTGGCCCCCGACTGGGTCTGTGAGGTGCTCTCCGACAGCACCGAGACGAAGGACCGCGGCAAGAAGCGCCGCATCTACCGGCGCGAGCGCGTCGGGCATTACTGGCTCTACGACCCGCGGGACGGCAGCCTGGAGGTGAGTCGCCTGGAGAACGGCCGCTGGCTCGAGGTAGACGTGTTCGAGGGTGACGAGCCCGTGCGCGCGGAGCCCTTCGAAGCCGTCGCGATCCCGCTCGCGGCGTTGCGGAAGCTGTAGGGGGCGCTACCTCACCGTCGGCCCTCTCCCGCGAACTTCGCGGGAGAGGGTTTGGGGTGCGGGCCGCTACGGCTTCTTCGGCGCGTCGGGCTTCGCCGCGCGGGGCTTCGGGCTCTTGCGCGACGCGAGCTTGAGCGTCTGCAGGTGGGCGTGCGGCGTGATCACCTTGTGCGCGATCGTGGTCCACTCGCTGAGCCACTGGCAGAGCGCCAGCGAGGCCGCGCGGCGCGCCTCGGTCGTATCCGAAGCGGGGGCCCTCGCGGCAGCATCCGACACAAGAACGGAGGCGCGGTCGTTGCGCGCACCGTGCGCTGTGTCGTAAGCCGCAGGCGTTGAGCACCAGGCGTAACGCGCGTGTCGGTCTGGTGATCGCGGTGCTTGTTGCGCTCGTGGCGGCGCAGCGCCTCGGAGTGTTTCACCAGTTCGCCGACCCCGCGCACCTGCGTGACGCGCTCGTGGCGCAGGGCGCGTGGGGCTACGCGGCCTTCGTGCTCGCCTACGCGGCGCTGCAGCCCTTCGGCGTGCCGGGGACGGTCTTCGTGTGGGCGGCGCCGCTCATCTGGCCGTGGCCCGTGGCCTTCGCGCTCTCGATGACGGGCACCATGGCGGCCAGCGTGGTGGGCTTCTCGTTCGCGCGCTTTGTCGCCCGCGACTGGGTGGCCGCGAAGATCCCCGCGCGCTTTCGCCGCTACGACGAGGCCCTCGCGCAGCGGGCTTTCTCGACCGTGTTTCTCCTGCGCTTCGTCTTCTGGATGCCGCAGGTGCTTCACACCTTTCTGGGCGTCTCGGGCGTGCCCTTCTGGACGCACTTCTGGGGCTCCCTCGCGGGCTACGTGATCCCGCTCTTTCTCGTGAGCTACTTCGGTCAGCGCCTCTTCGACGCGATGCGCGCGGCCCCGCCGAGCGTGTGGGTCGGCCTCGCCGCGGGCGTCGCGTGCATCACACTGGCCACGTGGTGGCTGCGCCGACGCAGGCGCCTCGCGGGGGTCTCGGCATGAGCACCATCGAACGGTACGCAGGCCTGCGCCGCGCGCGCGTGCGGGCCTCGAAGCAGTGGGCCGACGGCACGTTTCGCAACACCGCGTCGGTGTCGCAGGGCCTCAAACGCGGCACCACGCTCTCGACCATGGGCGACTTCGTGTTCGGCGGTCAGCGCCGCACGCCGCGCGGCCCGCTGCCCACCGTCGATCCGATCCCGCTGTGGACGCGCCCCGTCGACACGGGCCTGCGCGCCACGTGGCTCGGCCACTCGACGGTGCTCGTCGAGGTCGATGGGATGCGCGTGCTCACCGACCCCGTGTGGGGCGAGCGCGCGTCGCCGATGCGCTTCGCGGGCCCGCGGCGCTTTCAGCCCGTGCCCGTCACGATCGCGAAGCTCCCGCCCATCGACGCGGTGGTTCTCTCCCACGACCACTACGATCACCTGTGTCAGGAGAGCATCGTGGCCCTCTCGGCGAAGGGGGTTCCGGTGTACACGTCGCTCGGCGTGGGCGCGCGCATCGAGGCGTGGGGCGTGCCCGCCGCGCAGATCACCGAGCTCGACTGGTGGGAGTCGGCCACGCTGGGCTCGCTCACCATCACCGCGGCGCCGTCGCAGCACTTCTCGGGGCGCTCCGTGGGCGATCGCAACCGCACGCTGTGGTCGTCGTTTGTGGTGCGCGGCGCGCGTCACGCGGTGTTCTTCAGCGGCGACACGGGGCTCACGCCCGAGTACGCGGCCATCGCGGCGAAGCTCGGGCCCTTCGACCTCGTGATGCTCGAGGTGGGCGCGTTTCACCCGAGCTGGGGCGACATTCACCTGGGGCCCGCCAACGCGCTCGAGGCCCTCGCGCTGCTGGGCGGCGGCGCGCTCCTGCCCGTGCACTGGGGCACCTTCAACCTCGCCATACACGCGTGGGACGAGCCTCCCGAGACGCTCGTTCAGCTCGCTCCCTCGCGGGGCGCGCAGCTCGTGATGCCGCGCCTCGGCGAGCCCGTGGAGCCCTCGCGCGTCGAGCGCGTCGACCCGTGGTGGCGCGCGCTCTCGGCGCTCGAGAAGGGTGAGCGACCCGCGACGCGCGACGAGGCTCAGCTCGCCGACGCGCCGCTCGAAGAGCCCATCGACTGAGGGTGTTTCAGCGCCAGTACACCAGGTACGACGAGAGCACGATGTTGCCGAGGTTGGCGGCCACCGGGCGGCCGTTGTAGGTGGTGGTGTAGCGCAGCGTGTTGGCCATGCCGGGGCGCAGCTCGCGGGTCACGTCGACGACGTTGGGGGCCACGTCGAGGCCGGGGCACCAGCCGCCGCGGCCGAAGTACCAGGTGCCGTGCTGGTTGGGCGCCACGCCCTCGCCCACGCGCTCGGCGCAGCCCTCGGCCGAGCGCGCCTCGGGGAACGACTGCAGGTGCTCCATGCCGTTCACGGTGAAGTGGTGCTCGTGGTTGCAGAACTCGGCGCAGTTGGTGGGCTGCACGCCGCCGTGGCCCGTGATGAGGGTGTAGAGGTCGACGCGGCGCACGTCGGCGGGCACGGTCACCGAGATGGGTGCGTGGTTCATGTCGTACGAGGCGTTCCAGCCGCCGCCGGTCCAGAGGGGGACGGCCTCGACGGGGCGCATACCCCGCGCGCGGTTCGAGAGGCGCAGCGAGAGGGTGACGGTGTAGTCCGTCGAGCGCGGGTCGAACTGGCCGCTCGCGTTCCAGCGAAAGTGCTGGCGGCCGCCGGCGCGCAGGTTGGCGAGCATCGGCGTGATGTCGGTGACCCAGCGCGACTCGCGCCAGTACGAGGTGATCCAGCGGGCGATCTCGCGGTTGCAGGCCCAGCGCTGGCCCGCGTCGGGGGCGCCGCCGTCGGGGTCGGCCGCGGCGGGGTCGCACACCCAGAGGTACGAGAGGTAGTCCCACGCGCCGCACTCGCCGTCGCGGTGGTTGGGGCACTCGAGCGAGAGGTCGACCTCCATCGTGTCGAAGCGCTCGAGCTCCGCCGCGGAGGGCAGCGTCACGTCGACGTCGATGGTGTCGTGCACGATCTGAGTGCGCGCGAGCTCGATCACCGTGACGCGCGACCGCTCGGCCGCGAGGCGCTGATCGCGCGTGTACTCCCAGTTGAAGTACTGGGGCTCGTGGGCGAGGTAGGCGAGGTCGGTCTGCAGGCCGCCCGCGGCGAGGCGCCCGAGCTGCCCCACCTCCCGGATGCGCTGCGTGCGGTCGATCGCAAACTGCAGCGGGTCGTAGCGCTTGTAGGGCAGCGCCGTGCGCGAGCGGGCGGTGATCATCTGCCCGATCCAGCCGCGGATGAGCGGCGAGCGCGTCGCCACGAAGTGCACGCGGGGGCGCCACCACGCGCGGTCTTCTTCGGTCATCGCTTCGAACTCGGCGAGCCACGCGTCGCGGTGCTCGATGAACCCCGGCTCGTCGGCCGACCACAGGAAGAAATAGTGCACGTTGCGCGGCGAGCGCTCGAGGAGCGCCGCCAGCGAGCCGTCGAAGAGCGAGGCCGAGTAGTCGACGCCGTTGCCGTACACGAGGGCGCGCGGCGCGTACGTGAGAAACACGTAGCTGTCCTCGCCGGTCCAGCTGTCTTCGAACGACCAGTCGCCGTCTTGTGTGGGCACCGTGAAGGGCCCCGCCACGTCGCGCACCGCGGTGCCGTAGGGCCCGCGCGAGAAGGGGTTCGCGAGGGCGGGGCGTACGTCGGCGGGCGCGTCGACCACGTCGCTCGCGTCGTCGGGCGCAGCTACGTCGACGGCCGCTTCGAGCGCGAGGTCGTCGCTCGCGTCGACGCGCGCGGGCGCCGTCGTGGTGTCGTCACACGCGCCCACGAGGAGCGCGAAACCCAGGAGTGCCGCGGTGCGCATGGTGCGCGATCGTGCCCGCAGCGCCCGCGAATGTCACGGCTCAGCGCGCGCTCTCGACGAGGACGACGCCCGCGGCCCGGCACGCCGCCGCGAGGTCGCGAACGGCCGCGGCGGCGCGATCGAGGTCGCCCAGCCCGATCGCGTCGAGGGGGGCGTCGATCTGCAGGTCGGTGGCACCCGATGCGCGCGCGAGGTTCACCATCGCCGAGAGACCGTCGAGGCTCTGCGCGTGGAGCACCACCCGCGCCGTGACCGACCGCAGGCCGGCGGCGCGGAGGTTGCGCATCCCCGCGAGCGACTGGGCGTGGCCGCCGGGGTCGCGCGTGTACGCGTCGGCGACGGCGGCGTCGGGGCCGAAGAGCTTCACCGTGGCGTGCGTGAGGCCCGCCAGCACGACCTCGCGCGCGAACGAGGCCGAGGCGAAGCGGCGGCCGTTGGTGACCATCCACACGGGGCGATGTTCGTCGCCCGCGGCGCGCCGTACGAGGGCCGCGACGTCGGGCCAGAGGGTGGGCTCGCGGCCCGCGAAGCGCACCGGACCGGGTCGCGCGCGGGCTTCGTCGATGCGCGCGGCGAGGCTCGCGTCGGGGGCGTAGCGCGAACGGTTGGGGCAGTGCGCGCAGCCGTTGTTGCAGGCGCTGGTGCCGCGCACGTCGTGGGCCGCGGCGTAGCGCTGCGCGGGCGCCTCGCGGAGCGCGGCCTCGAGCGCCTCGACGCCGCGGAGCACGCGCGCCACGGTGGAGGTCACGTCGTCGGGGGCGACGGCGCGGGCGTAGTCGGCGGCGGCGGCGAGCTGCGCGGGCTCGCTGTCGCGGCCGAGGCGGGCGACGAGCGCGCGGGCGAGGGCGTAACAGAGGCGCGTGCGCGGGTCGAGGAAGCGCCACGGGTGCTCGGCGTTGTAGCCCTTGCGCCGCGCGGCGCCGTCGTCGCCCTCCTGCCAGGCGTCGCAGAGGGCGCCGTCGCGCTCGGCGGCGTAGTAGATGGGCAGGTCGCGGTAGAGGCGCAGGCGGTTGCGACCGAGCTCGTGAAAGAGCTCGGCGAGGCCCGCGCGGCGCATCACCGCCACGCTGTCGGCGATGTCGTCGGGGGTCGTCCAGGGGCTCCAGAGAATGAGGCTGTGACCACGCGCGTCGCCGTAGCGAAAGGCGCGCGGAAACTCCTCGCTGAGGGCGCGCATCGCGGCCACGGCCTCGAGCTGCTCGGCCACGGTGACGCCCTTGTTGTAGCGCGTGAGCTCGGCGTCGCTGAACGACTCGAAGCCCGTGAGGTACACCTCGAGCGTGTGCCCCGTCGCGACGGCGGCCTCGACGGCCGCGCGCACCGTGGCCGCCTCGCGCACGAACGAGTCCGAGCGCGCGGCGAAGAGCCATCGCACGGGCCGCAGATCGCGCGCGCCGAGCAGGAGCGCCCGCAGGTAGCGCAGCGCGTGCTGATCGGACAGCACGAGCTCGGTGACGGTCGCGACGCGCTCGGTCCAGAAGCGGGCCTGCGCGAGGGTGCGCGCGACGACCTCGGCGTCGGGGCGCTTCTCGTAGTCGCCGCCCAGCGCGCAGAAGGCGCATCCCAGGCGCGCGACGGGGCGCTCCACCGGGAGGCGCACGTTGGCGTAGTGGGGGAGGGCCAGCGGATCGGCGCCGTAGGGGCAGCCCACGTTGCCGAAGAGCGTCTTGCGCACGACGGTGGGGGCGTCGCCCTCGGCGATGCAGTCCATCTCGACCACGGCGTCGAAGGCAGGCGCCTCCGCGGGGCGCTCGAGGGGGGCCTGGAGCACCATCTCGTCGCCGTCGATGCGCCCGACGCCGGGCACGCGCGCGGGG
>CANMAT010000103.1 GCA_947494865.1 Deltaproteobacteria bacterium | reverse complement strand
CGACGTGCGCGATGTGCCCGACGTGCGCGATGTGCCCGACGTGATCGACACGGGCCCGTGCGAGGCGCCGCGGGCGGTCTGCGGCCAACAGTGCGTCGACCTCTCGAGCGACCCGAACAATTGCCGCATCTGCACGAGGCGCTGCGTCAACGGCTCCATCTGCTCGGGCGGTGCGTGCGTGTGCCCGCCGGGGCAGGGCGTGTGCGCGGGCTTCTGCGTCGACTCGCAGACCAACGCCGCCCACTGCGGTCGGTGCAACAACGCCTGCCCGTCGCCCATGACCTGCGTCGCGGGCGCCTGCCGCTGACGACCTTCGCTACAAGCCGTTCTGGCTCGCGGGCACCACGACGTTGACCTCGCGGGTGTCGAGCCGCGAGCCGTCGCCCATCGCGTCGAAGTACAGCTTGAACACCGAGAGGCCGTCGGAGCCCTCGTAAACGCTCTCGTTGCGCAGGGTCACCGTGAAGCGCACCTGCGTGCCCGGAACAACGCGGTAGAAGCCGTTGTTGTCGGTGCGCGCCACGGCGGCGCTCATGGCGACGCCCGCGGGCGGCGTCCAGCAGCGGTCGGTGACGGCGCCCACCTGGCAGGTCGGCGTACGCCCGCGCACGAAGCGGGTCGCGTCGATCATGGCAGGGTTCATCGCGTCGGCCCGCACCATCAGGGTCACGTCGAAGGGAACCTCCCGCGCCACCGTGCGCAGCGCGGTCGCCGTCGAGGCGAGCACCGCCGCGGGGAGCGTCGGCCGCGGGAGGTCGTACACGAGCGGCCGCCCCGCGCGGTCGACGGAGCCCGACGCGCGCGCCACCGAGAGGAGGTCGAAGCAGGGCTCGCCCTCGACGCGCATCATCCGGGCGCTCTCGCAGCGGGCCGTCGGGTGCGCGTTGACGCCCACCACGCGCGCGCCCGTCGCGGTGAGCACCCCCGCGAGGTCGGCGAAGGCGTGCGGCGCGGGCGCGATGCCCGCGTACGGCGACCACGGCGCGCCCCCCGCCACGTCGGGCAGGCCGCCGTGAAAATCCGTCGCGGTGATGAGCACCACCACCGGGAGCGCCCCGCGGCGAAAGCACGCCGCGCCCCGCGTGCCGTCGGCGCACTGCCGCGGCGCCACCCAGCACGGGGCCGCGCCGGGCGACGAGGCGCACGCCGTGGCCGCGTCGCCCGAGAAGAGCCCTTCGCCCGTGAGGGTTTGATAGAGCGCCTCGATCTGCGAGCCCGGGGCATCACCGCCGCCGCGGAGGGTGAGCGACTGGGTGACGGCCAGCACGTCGACGGCGCGCGCGACGGGCTGCATTGTGATGCCCCACCCGGGGCGGCACCCCGTGGTGCCGAGCGCGCCCGGACACAGTGGCCACAGGGGGCGGTCGCCCTCCGCGCCGTAGGGGGACGCCGCGGGCCCCGCCGCGAAGTCTTCGAAGTGGCCGACGCCCACCTGCACGTCGAGGGCGACCTCGCGCAGCGCGTCGACGATGCCCCCGCGCGGGGCCGTGAGGGCGCCCTGCAGCGCGCGGAGCGGGGCCTCGTTGCGGGCCGCGGTGTCGACGAGAAAGAACACGTCGGCCGCGCGCACCGAGGCGTCGAAGGCGAGCTCGCGCTGCGCGGCGGGGCCCATGTACGGCAGCGCCACCCAGACCTCGTCGGCGGGCACGCGCACGGCCGCGTCGGTGGCGCAGCGCGCGAGGCCCGCGGCGCGGCACCACGCGACCTCGACGGAGTCGAGCGTGCCGTCGCTGTCGGAGTCGGCGTTGCAGCGGTCTGTCGCGGCGCGCGCCTCGTCGGCGTCGGAGAGCCCGTCGTTGTCGGAGTCGGTGTCGAGGAAGTCGGGCACGCCGTCGGGGCGCCGCGAGGCGAGGTCGAGGGTGCGCGCGTCGATCTCGCGGGCGCACTCGAAGGGGGCGGTGCGCGGGTCGTTGTCGCCGGCCTCGCGCGCGTCGTCGTTGGCGGTGATGCCCTCGGGGGAGTCGCCGTCGGAGTCGAGGTCGCGAAAGTTGGGCGAGCCGTCGCCGTCGCGGTCGAGGGCGCCCTCGTGCACGTCGGCGACGGTGTCGCCGTCGGAGTCGGCGTCGCGGTAGTCGGCGAGGCCGTCGCCGTCGGTGTCGGTGGGCGACCGCGGCCCGCCCGGAAGAATCTCGAGCGGGTTCTGAATGCGGTCGTCGTCGATGTCGGGGTCGGCGTAATCGGGGAGGCCGTCGCCGTCGGTGTCGTAGGGGTGGCACGTCCACGCGGTGACCACCGACGGGCGCACGCCCGCCGGCGGCCCCTCGAGGCAGTCGCGCAGGGGCATCGGGTCGGCGCGCTGCGTGGGCGAAGGCGCGGCCTCGGCCGTGTCTGCGAGGGTGTCGCCGTTCGAATCGCTGTCTTGATAATCGGGCGTGCCGTCGAGGTCCGAGTCGACGGGGGCCGTGAGGCACGCGCGCTCGCGCCCCGCGGAGGCTTCGAACGCGTCGGGGATGCCGTCGTCGTCGGAGTCGGGGTCGCGCTGGTCGGGCACGTCGTCGTGGTCGGTGTCGTCCGTTCCTTCGAAGCGGTTGGAGATGCCGTCGCGGTCGGGGTCGTCGGCCGCGCTGCAAGGCGCTACGGGGGCGTCGGGCGCGGCGGCGACGTCGGGGCGCGAGGCGTCTACGGGCGTTTGAGCGGAATCGTCGCACGCAGAGGCGATCGCGCCCGACAACACCGCGGCGAGGAGGTGTCGGACTACAAGCATGGACCGGTGAGCTTCGCACGGTTGCGCCCCCCGCGCGACGGCCTCGCGCGCCCACAACGGGCAGACAAATGCGTGGTTGCATCCGGCGGTGCGACTGCGGCAGTCTCCGCCCCGCCCTATGGACATCGTATTTGTCAGCCCCGAGGTGGTTCCCTTCAGCAAGGTCGGCGGCCTGGCCGACGTGGCGGGCGCGCTCCCGAAATCGCTGCGCGCGCTGGGTCACAAGGTCACCGTGGTGTCGCTGCTCTACGGCTCCATCGACGTGTCGGCGCACGCCCTCGCGCGGCGCCTCACGCGCCTCAAGGTGCCCCTCGCCGGCGAGACGGTCTCCGTCGAAATCTACGAGGCGCGGCTCCCGTCGGGCGTCAACGTGGTGCTCCTCGCCGGGCCGCGCGTCACCGACCGCCCCGGCGTCTACGGCGAGCACGGCGAGCCCTACCCCGACAACCACCTCCGCTTCGGCATGCTGTGCCGCGGCGCCATCGAGTGGATGCGCGCGCAGTCGCGCGTCCCCGACGTGGTGCACGTGCACGACTGGGCGGCCTCGCTCGTGCCCGTGCTCCTGCACCACCTGGCCACCGACGACGCCCGCCTCGCCGGCGTGAAGACGGTGCTCACCATTCACAACCTCGCGCACCAGGGCATCTTTCCCCTGTCGACCCTCGCCGTCGTGGGGCTCCCCGAGTCGTACGCCTCCGTCGACGAGCTCGAGTTCTACGGCGCGGCCTCGTGGCTCAAGGGCGCCATCGTGCACGCGGGCGCCATCACCACGGTGTCTCCCACGTACGCCCGCGAGGTGCTCACCCCCGACGGCGGCGCCCGCATGGACGGCGTGCTCCGCGCCCGCGCGGCCGACTTCACCGGCGTCCTCAACGGCGTCGACCCCGCCGTGTGGAACCCCGCCACCGACCCCAGCCTCGCCACCCGCTACGACGCCGACGACCCCACGGCCAAGCACCGCTGCAAGAGCGACCTCCAGCAGCGCACGGGCCTCCCGCTGCGCCCCGAGGTGCCCGTCTTCGGCATGGTGGCCCGCATGGAGTCGCAGAAGGGCGTCGACCTCCTCGCCGCCTGCGCCCCGACGCTCCTCCGTCAAGACGTGCAGGTGGTCGTGCAGGGCAGCGGCTCGCCCGCCCTCATGGAGGCCGTCGCGGCCCTCGCCAAAGAGATGCCCGACAAGGTGGTGTACCGCAGCGAGTTCGACGACGCGCTCGCGCACCGCATCTACGCCGGCAGCGATTTCTTCCTCGTGCCCTCGCGCTTCGAGCCCTGCGGCCTCGCGCAGATGTACGCCATGCGCTACGGCACCGTGCCCGTGGTGCGCGCCACCGGCGGCCTGCGCGACTCCGTCGTCGACTGCGACAACGACCTCACCACGGGCACCGGGTTTCTCTTCGAAGAGCCCACGGGCGAGGGGCTCTACTCGGCCATGGCGCGCGCGATCGGCGCCTTTCAGCGCCGCGGCCCCTTCGCCAAGCTCGTGCGCCGCGTGATGCGCGGCGACTGGTCGTGGGATCGCTCCGCGCGACGATACCAGAGCCTCTACACCGCGCTCCTCCCGCAGGCCGAAGAGGCCCCCGACGCCGCGCGCGTCTGATCCCCGACGCATCCCCGTGCGCACCCTCGACGTCGGCGTAATCGGGTGCGGCACGGCGGGCGCCGCCGCCGCGCTGTTTCTCTCACGCGCGGGCCACAAGGTCACCGTGTACGAGCGCGTCGACGACCCGCAGGCCATCGGCGCCGGCGTGATGCTCCAACCTACGGGGCAGGCCGTGCTCGCGGGCCTCGGGCTCCTCGAGAACGTGCTCGCGCGCGCCGCGCCCATCGACGCGCTGCGCTGCCACACGCTCGGCGGCCGCACGCTTTTTCACCTCCGCTACGCGTCGGTGCCGGGCGCCCACCGGGGCTACGGCCTGCACCGCGGCGTGCTCTTCGAACAGCTCTTTCGCGCGGTGCGCGAGGCCGACGTCACCCTGCGCCTCGGCGTCGAGGTGGTCGACCTCGCGGCGGGCGCCGACGGCGCGCAGTGGTTCGTCACGAAGGAGGGGGCGCGCCTCGGGCCCCACGAACTCTGCGTGGTGGCCGACGGCGCGCGCTCGCAGCTCCGCGACGACACGGTGATCCGCAAGCGCGTGCGGCCGTACCCGTGGGGCGCCCTGTGGTTCGTGGGCGACGACGACGACGCGGGCGCCGCGAGGGAGCTCTACCAGGTGGTCGACGGCACGCGCCGCATGGTGGGCGCGCTGCCCACGGGCCTCGGGCCCGGCGCCTCCGCGGGGCCTCGCAAGGTGAGCGTGTTCTACTCGGTGCGCGCCGACCGCGTCGACGGGTGGAGGCAGCGCGGCCTCGACGCCGCGAAGGGCGAGCTGCGCGCGTTCATCCCGCGCCTCGACGCGTTGCTCTCGCAGGTCGACGCGATGGAGCGCCTGGTGTTCACGCGCTACCAGGACGTGTCGATGTACCCGTGGCACACCGACCGGGTGGTGTACCTGGGCGACGCCGCGCACGCGATGAGCCCGCAGCTCGGGCAGGGGGCCAACCTCGCGCTCTTCGACGCGATGGTGCTCTCCGAGGCGCTCTCGGCGCACAACGACCTCGCCGCGGGCCTCGCCGCGTACTCGCGCGAGCGCCGCGGTCACCTGGGGTTCTATGAGTACGCGACGCGGTGGCTCACGCCGTGGTTCCAGTCCGATGGTGCGCCGCTCGGGTGGCTGCGCGACGTGTGCATGCCGCTCTCGCGCTGGGTGCGACCGCTCGAGCGCTTGATGGTGCGCGCGATGACGGGCACCGCGCGCGGCGTCGGCCTCGGCGCGCCCCTCGCGCTGCCGCCGTCGACGCCGCGAGGGTGAGCGCTACTGCGGGGGCAGAATGGCGGCGCCCTGCGCGGGCACCACGATGAAGACGGGGCGCGTGTCCACCACGGTGCCGCCGCGGCCGATCACCTCGATGGTGGCGCGGAAGAGGCGCGACACCATCGCCCCGGGCTGAAAGTCGTTGTAGAAGTCGACGTTGAAGGTCACGCGGGTCGAGGGCGACACGTTGTAGAACGTGGTGGCGTCGCGACGATCGTAGCCCGTGGGCATGTCGGGCTCGCCGCGCACGGGGGTGACGGCCTTGATGAAGTCCGCGGTGGTGCGACCCGCCACGAGCCCCGACGGCATCGGGTCGGGCACGACGCGCGTGGTGATGTCTTGCCGCGACTGACCGGCGACGCGGGTGACGGCGTCGACGATGCCCGCCGAGGCGCCCGCGATGCCCGCCATGCCGGGGCCGAACACGATGGGCATGCCCGCGCCGTCGACGGTGCGCGTGCGCATCGCGACGACCGACGCGTTGGTGTACGTGAACCCGCCGACGCCGAGGCCCACGTCGACGCCGATGAAGAAGCCGCCGCGGTTGTTGAGCGCCGTGACGAGCTCGTTGCAGTTGTGGCCCGGGTTGCCCGGCGTGGTGGGCGAACCCGCGACGCAGCCGTCGTACCAGGGCGCGTCGGAGGCCAGCACCACGATGGGCACGCGGCCTTCGAGAAAGCACCCCCAGCCGTATTTGACGGCCCCGGGCGTGGAGCCGCAGTCGCGCATGGGGTTGTTGCGCGGCACCCAGCCGTTGCCGCGCGGGTCGTGGGCGTTGCGCACGGAGAACAGCGCCGCGGGGTCGCTCTCGTGGCCGCGGTTGCCGTCGCCGGCGATGATCTCGAAGGCCGCCTCGGTCTGGTTCTCGGGCCCGTCGCCGCCGAAGAAGGCGTTGCGGGTGAAGGCCGAGATGGTGACCATGACGTTGAAGGCGTTCTGCGACGCGGCGATGTCCGACGAGAGGGCCTGACGCACCCAGAGGTTGTAGTCGCCCGGCGAGCCCGGCGAGCCTTGCGGGGGTACGGGCATCGAGTCGAAGCTGCCGACGCCCATGCGCACGTCGGGGATCTGCCGCTGAATGCCCGGCACGATCACCATCGAGAAGTTGCTGCGGAGGTTGGCGATCACGGGCTCCATGCTGGCCGAGTTGTCGACCAGAAAGAACACGTCGGCCTGGCGGATGCGCGTAGAGAACGTGAACTCGCGGTTCTCGTGCGGGCCCATCATGGGCGCGGGGTAGTGCGGGAGCACCACGTAGAGGGAGTTCTCCGGGGGCATGCTCGTGGCCATGCGCGGGTCGCTCATGGCCGACGTCTCGATGAGGTCGGTGACGCGGTCGCCGTCGGTGTCGGCGCTGCAAGGGTTGGTCTGCGCCATGAACTCTTCGCGGTCGGTGAGCCCGTCATCGTCGGAGTCGAGGTCGCGGTAGTTGGGCACGCTGTCGCCGAGGCCCGCCGTCACCGCGTCGCAGTTGTCGCCGGTGCCGCCGCACACGATGCGAACGCCCATGGAGTACCCGGGGTACGTGCGGTTGGCCTCGTTCACGTCGAGGAAGCCGTCGTTGTCCGAGTCGGTGTCCATGTAGTCGCGCATGCCGTCGCCGTCGGTGTCGCGGTCGGGCGCCCCTTCGATCTCGTCGGAGAGCCCGTCGCCGTCGGTGTCGCGGCACGCGACCGCGGGCATGTCCGACGTGGTGAGCGCGTCGGTGTTGACGCGTCCGTCGGGGCGAATGCCCGCGTCGACGCCGCCGTCGAGGTCGCCGCGGGGATCTTCGATCACGTACGTTCCGGTGGGGGTGCACGCGACCGTGAGCGCGAGGCCCAGGCACGGGAGCAGACGACGGGTGATGTTCACGGCAGCATTTCCCTCGCGTAGGGGCCAAGAGAGCACAACGCTCGGATTAGAACGCTGTTGCGCGCTCGCACACAAGTGGGAGCGCCGTGACCACCGCCGCGGGGCGGTTACTCCTCGCGGTCGAAGGGCGCGTCGTCGTCGGGGTCTCGCGGCGGCGCGATGCGCATGGTCTCGACGCGCACCGTGGCGGGGTCGTAGCGGGGCGGCGGCGCCTGCGGGGCCACCACCTGCACGCGCTCGGCGCGGGCCTCTTGCTCGAAGTGCAGCGCCTCGTTGACGGTGAAGCCCACGCGGCACGCGCGCACGCCGCGCGGCCAGTGCAGGGTGGCGGTGTACACCCCGCGCTGCTCGGTCTCGCGCACGGGGTCGACCACCACGCCGTTGGAGGCCACGGCCTCGACGCGCGCGAGCGACACGGGCTCGCCCACCGCGTCGTGGAGGCGCAGCGAGAGGGACCCCACGGCGGGGCCGTCGTCGGTGTCGCTCGCGGGCGCGTTGATCTGGAGCTCGCGGCGCAGCGGCCCCGCGAGACCCGCGGGGATGGTGCGCTCGCGCGCGTTGCGCCCCGACGGGTCGGTGGCGCAGCGGAGCGCGTGGGGGCGACCGGGCATGAGGGTGAGCGGCTGCTCCCACGACGTGAGCGGGGCGCCGTCGAGGCCGCAGAAGAAGCCCTGCGGAATGCGCACGCGCGCGCGCTGCTCTTCGGGCCCCTCGGTGGCGGGGAGCACCGTCGGCGCCGCGATCTGGATGCGCGCCACCGCCGACGACGAGCTCTCGAAGCGGTTCACGTCGATGGCCACGACGCGCACGTGGTAGGTGCCGGGGCTGTACGCGCGGCCCGTCCATCGGGGGGTGGCGGCGGGCACGCGCACGCTCTCGACGAGGTCGCGAAACGACTCGTCGCGGGCGACCTGCACCTTCCACTCGCTGGCGGGTACGGTGTGCGCGCGGGGGTTGGGCGCCCACTGCGCCGACACGTCGAGGGGCTCGCCGAAGGAGAGCAATCGCGTGGGCGGAGAGGCCCGCCACACGGGCGCGCGCGGCAGGAGCTGCAGCACGCCGGGGCCGTGATCGACCTCCTCTTGCACGCCGTAGCCCTGCGTGAGGAGGTACTCGCGGGTGCCGACGCGCACGCGCATGCGGCCGCGCCAGACGGCCATGCGGGTGATGTGGCCCCCGAGGTCGGCGGCGACCATCGCGTCGGCGCGGCCCGTCCACACGGTGACGGCGAGGGTCGACACGGCGATGGGCGCGGCGCGGAGCCCGAGCGGCGCGGCCCGCACACGCATCGAGCCGCGGGCGAGGGTGGTCGTGGTCGAGGGGCTCACCCCGGCGACGGAGGGAGACGCTGGCGCGAACATCACCAGCAGCGAGTTGGCGTCGAGCTCGAGGAACGACCCGTTGGCGAGCGCGATCATCGCCGAGCCGTCGGCGCCCGTGCGCACGCGCTGGCCCCGCGAGAGCATCTCGCCCTCGGCGGCGCGGTGCGTCTCGTCGGCGCGCAGGTCGGCGCCGAGCACCTCGACGGCCCCGCGCACCCACGCGAGGCGCGCCTGCTCGCGGCTCACCTCGGCGACGGGCGGCGCCTGCGCCGAGGCCATCGCGGGCGCCATGGCAGTGAGCGCGGCGACGAGCGCCACCCACGGGGCGCGGCGCGGGCGACTCCGAGGTGTGGGCGTAGGCGTGCGGGGCGTCACGGTAGCGGCTCCGTAGGGGTGCTCGTTAGGATAGCAACGATCGGTCCACGAAGGGGAGCGGACCGGGGGCGAGAAGTGCGGGGTCGATGCGACGCGGGGGCTATGAACGGGCGTGCGGGGCATCGCAGTCGTTG
>CANMAT010000102.1 GCA_947494865.1 Deltaproteobacteria bacterium | reverse complement strand
GCGCACCCTCGGCGCCATCAACACGGTGCACGGGCACACCGTGAGCGCCACGGGCGAGACCACCATTCGCTTCCTCGACCCGGGCGAGCGACTGTGGGTCGACGGTCTCCTGGTGATCCCCGGCGAGCGCGGGGTCACCGTGTCCGGCGAGCTCGCGCGCTGACACGCGACGGGGTTGACGACGCGCGCAGATTGACGCCCTATCGCGCGCATGAAGCCTGTCGGCGCGGCGCTCGTGGCATCTCTTCTGGTGTGTGCGTGCGGCGGCGGTGAGGCCGCCCCCGCCGCCGACGCGGGCTCCGACGCGGGCGCTACGAACGTCACCGTGATGACCGCCGCGGGGCCCGTGGTGGGCCTCCAGCGTGGCGGGCTCAAGGTGTTTCGCCGCGTCCCCTATGCGGCGCCGCCGGTGGGCGCGCTGCGCTTCGCGCCGCCCGCGCCTCTCACCCCGTGGACGGCCCCCCTCGACGCCACCGTCGAGGGCTCGTCGTGCGCGCAGGGCGGGAGCCTCTTCGGCTCCGGTGGACCGAGCGGCACCGAAGACTGTCTGCACGTGAACGTCACCACCCCGAGCCTCACGGGCTCGCGGCCCGTCATGGTGTGGATCCACGGCGGCGGCTTCGTCACCGGCAGCGGCTCGGAGGCCACCTACGACGGCACGCGCATCGTCACCGAGGGCGACGTGGTGCTGGTCACCCTCAACTACCGCGTCGGCGTGCTGGGCTTCCTCTCGCACCCTTCGCTTGCACCCGCGGGCGCGACCTCGGGCAACTGGGGCTTCCTCGACCAGCAGGCCGCCCTGCGCTGGGTGCGCGACAACGCCGCGCGCTTCGGCGGCGACCCCGCGCGCGTCACGATCTTCGGCGAGTCGGCGGGCGGCACCTCGGTGCTCTTGCACACCGCCGCGCCGGGGTCGCGGGGGCTCTTCGCGCGGGCCATCGTCGAGAGCGGCCCGTGCCCGCAGCTCCCGTCGCGCACGCGCGCCGACGCCATCGGCGACATGGCCGCCCGCGCCGTGAACTGCACCGCCGGCGACGTGGCCGCGTGCCTGCGCGCCGCGAGCGTCACGGCGCTCCAGACCGCGGTGATGGGCAGCGGCGAGCCCGGCGGGATCTTCTATCAAGAGCGGGGCTTCATCTACCTGCCCACCTTCGACGGGGCGACCTTCACGGAGCAGCCCCTCGCGGCGATGCGCGCCGGTCGCGGGAGCGACACGCCCATGGTGCTCGGCACCAACACCGACGAGGGCACCCTCTTCACGGGCGGCCTCCTCGGGCCCGCGGTGTCCACCGAGGCCGAGTATCGCGCGGCCCTCGCGCGCGGCGCGGCCAACTTCGGCTTCACCGCCGCGCAGGCCACCCTCATCGCCGAGCGCTACCCCGTGGCCCGCTACGGCGGCGCCTACGAGGCGCTCACCGCCGTCACCACCGACGGGCTCTTCGCGTGCAGCACGCGCTACGTGGCGCGCATGCAGGGCGCCGCGGGGCGCGCCGTGCGGCTCTACCGCTTCGACCAGGAGCCCGGCAACGCGGGGCTCCCGGGCCTCGGGGTCTTCCACGCGGCCGAGCTCTCGTTCGTGTTCGGCACGACGAGCACGCTGCTCGGCGACGAGTCGTCGGCGCCCGCCCTCGGCCCCGCCATCCGCGGCTACTGGACGCGCTTCGCCGCCAGCGGCGACCCCGGCGGCGCGCCCCCGTGGCCCGCGTGGAGCCCCGCCGCCGACGTGCGCCTGCGCCTCGCCGCGATGGCGGCCGCCGAGCCCGCCAACCCCGACGACCGCTGCGGCTTCTGGGACGGCCTCTACGACACCTTGCGGTAGCGCGCGGCGCGCATGCTCAGCTCCAGAGCGTCGCGCGCAGTGGCGCGAGCAGCGCGTGCGTCTGCGCGGGCGTCGGCGCCCCTACGGTTGCCACCAGCGCCTCGTCGGCGGCCACCGACGCGCCGCGCGTGCGGGCGTCGCGCGCCTCGGCGAGATCGCGCGCGAGCGAGGCGCGCTCGGCGTCGGTGAGCTGCGGCTCGAGCCACGCGGCGACGTCCCACGCGAGGGCGGCGTGCTCGGTCTCGTCGCGGGCGATCGCGCCCATCGCGCGGGCCACGTCGGGGTCTCTCGCCGCGCGCGCTTGAAACGTGCCCACGAGGGCCCCGAAGGTCTCGCGCACGCAGCCCTCGACGGCGTTCTCGCGCGCGACGGCGAGGCGGTCGCGCACCGCGAGCGCCTCCGTTGTCACCGACGGAGCGCTCGCCCCGAAGCGCCGCGCGAGCGAGCCCGCGACCCGCGCGTGGCGCACCTCGTCGCGCGCCGCGCTCCGTGCTCGCGCGATGAGCGTGGCAGGCGCGCCCAGCGCGTCGAGCTCACGCGCGAGGCGTTCGAACGCGGGCACCGCCGACGACTCGAGCGCCGCCATGTCGGCGAAGTACGCGCCGAGCACCGAGGCGTCGCGCGCGACGGCGCCCACCGCCACGCCCTCGGTGCGGCGCCCGATGACGCAGTTGGGATTGCTGTCTTCGAGGCGCTCGGTCTGAAGCGTCTGCACCACGCCCGCGCGGCTCACGGCCACCACGTGCACGTCGAGGCCCGTGTTGCGCCCGCAGGTGGTGCCCGAGAAGAGGCGCAGCTCGTAGCCCGTCGCGGTGGGGCGCACGTTGGCGCCGTCGCACCGCACGCGAAACCCGCTCGCGGTGGCGAGCAGCGCCGCGTCGGCGGGCGCGTCGACGGGGGCCAGAAACGCGCGCAGGGCGTCGACGGTGGCGACCACGCCCACCTCGTCGCCGCGCGTGAACACGAGCTGCTGCGTGAGGCCATCGAGGCTCACGGACCAGCCGCTCGGATCATTGATCGCGGCGTAGGCGCTCATGCAGCGGGCGCGGTCGGTGGCCGTCGCGCAGAGCATCCCGCGCGTGTTCTGGCCGCTCGGGGCCGACGCCGCGGAGCGCAGCTCGAGGTAGTCGACGGGCACCGCGGGCGTGACGCCCACGAGCGGCACGTACGCGCCGTTGGTGCACACGCTCGCCGAGAACTGCTCGGCGGTAATGGTGGGGCCGCACGCGCTCGCGCCGGCCGCGCTCGCGGCCACGAGGGCGAACCAACGGGAGAAGAGTCGCCGGGTGTTCATGCGCGCATCGTCTCACGAGCGCGCGCCGCGCACCCGCTTGCACCGCGCACCCGCTTACGCCGCGCATCGCTGCTTGCGCCGCGCCCGCATTGCACCACTACGTTCCCCTGTAGATCGTGCTGCGCCAGCGCCGCGGCGCTGGTGACTACGCTGGAGGGGCGGGTGTGGCGCGCGAGCACCGCGTCGATGTGTGCTTCGCGGTGGCGACCCGCCACCCTCCGCCACCCCTCCGCCACCCCGATCCGCCACCCCCTCCGCGGTGAAACCTCTTGCTGCAAGCCTGGCACGCTGTGCGCTCACGCTCCGTCGCGATGAGCGCGAAGAAGACTGCGTGGCACCCGCCCTTCACGGGCTTGCTTCAGGAGCGCGGTCCCCGGTGGGCGAAGGTGACGGGCGAGGTGCAGCTCACTACGGAGCCCCTGCGCGTCGACGACGTGATCGAAGTGTGGGCCGACCGTCCCCACGATCCCGACGACGTAGGCACCACGCTGCGCGAGATGTGGCGCTTCATCGTGGTAGTGGGTCTCGTAGAGTACAAGAGCGTCCGACCTGCGCGCGGTGGCCGAGCGCGACGACGACGACGTGCTCCGCTGCTTCGCGGGTCTGCCGCTGCACACGGTGGAAGCGCGGCGCTGGGTGGGGCAACATTGGAGCACCGAGGGCAAACCCATGAGCACGCACGCGACCCCCGACCTGTACGGCTACGACGAGTTCATCGACCGCTTGAACCAGGAGCTCACGCCCGCTCAGCGCCTCCGGGGCCTCACGCCCGCGCAGCGCCTCGAGGGTCTCGCGCCCGCCGAGCGCCTCGCGGGTCTCGCGCCCGCCGAGCGCCTCGAGGGTCTCTCCGTGGGTGAGGCCATTCTCGCGCTCCCGGTCGAAGCCCTGCGCGGGCTCACCGACGCGTTCCTCGCGACGCTGCCCGACGAGGTGCAGGCTACCGTGCGCGCGCGCCGCGGGCACTGATCTCGCCGCTCGCACACCCAGCCCTCGCTCAACCCATCGCCGCGTCTGTGGCGCACAGACGTTGCCATCGGTCGACCCATCGCTTCGTCTGTGGCGCATAGACGTCGCCATCGCTCGACCGATCGCTGCGTCTGTGGCGCATAGACGTCGCCATCGCTCGACCCATCGCTCCGTCTATGGCGCATAGACCTTCGCCACGGTCGACCCTCGCCGCGTCTATGGCGGGATAGACGAGGAAGGCTCGACCCTTCCGCGTCTATCCCCCCGAATCGAGGCGAAGCCGCTGGAGTTTCGCGGGCTTGGGCGCCGTCAGATCCAGGCGTTGTTGAGGAGCTCGCCGATGCCCCCAGCGCCGGGCACGATGTACTGGTGGTGGTCGAGGCCGCGCTCGCGCTCGGGGTGGGTGCCGGGCACCGTCGCGAGCACGTCGTTGGGCGACAGCGCGCGGTCGAAGCGAAACGCGTAGACCTTCGCGTCGGGGTGGTCCTTCGTGAGGCGCTGCACGTACTCGGGCGTCACGATGAGGTTCATCGCGATGAGCGCGCGGGGCCTGCCGTCGAGCTTCGTCTTGTAGTGCGTCATCGCGGCCGACATCGAGCCGCCGGTGGCGCCCATGGGGTCGGGAATGAGCACGATGCGGTTCTCCACCTGGTGGCCGATCTTGGCGTCGTGCCACGCGGTGCCCGTCACCTCGCCCTTGTCGTTGGTGACCCGCGACATGAAGAGGTGATCTTGCCGAACGCCGTCGGGCTCGAGCAGCTCGTTGAGCGTCTCGTAACAGATCTGCGAGGGCACCGTGCCCGCGCGCGCGATGCCCACGGTGACCACCGACGCCGTGCGGTCGACGGCCACGCCGCGGTACACGGCCTCGGGGCTCGACGAGATCATGCGCGTGGCCACGTCGATGCGGCGCCGCGGGAGCTCGGCCGCGAGCACCACCAGCGAGAGGTGCTCGTACAGCCTGCGAACGAGGCGACCGAGCTCGGGCTGCACGGTCTCGCGCGCGCCGAGGCGCGAGAGCCACGCGAGGGCCACCGGGTCGTCGAGCAGGTGCACGTTGGGGCCGTAGCGGTGCTCGATCTCCGTGGGCGCGTAACGGGAATGTTCGTAGGTCGCGTCGTGCATGGCGCCGCGGTCGTACACGAAAACGAAGATTGCTTGCAACGATGCGACGCCGCGCCCCACTCACCGCGCCCAACGCGTGGCGTAACGGTGTGATTCCCCGGTGTAATACGGGGGACGTGTGGCGGGAAGTCACTATACTCCGCGGCGATGCACACCCGCTGGAACGCCGCGTGGAAGGCGGCACTGGTCTTCGTAACGTGCCTGTTCGCCTCGTACGTGACGGTGTCACACCGAGGCGGGCTCTTCGGCGTCGAAGGCACGCGCTCGCTCATGGCGCAGACGCGCCGCCCCGCGACCCGCGCGCCCGACCCCAACTTCGACCTCACCCGCATGCAGGTGCTGCGGTACGTGATGTTGGAGATCAACAACAACTACGTCGACCCGGCGCGCGTGCACCCGCGCGACATGCTCATCAAGGGGCTCGACGCCATTCAGCGCAGCGTGGCGCAGGTGCTGGTGCGCCACGACGACGGGGCCTCGACGGTCACCGTGCGCGTCGACACGCACGAGCAGACGTTCACCATCGGCGACGTGCGCGCCCCGTGGGATCTCGAGCCCCGCTGGCGCGAGATCTTCGCCTTCTTGCAGACGCACCTGCGCGGCTCCGGCGTCGACCTCCGCGACGTGGAGTACGCCGCCGCCAACGGGATGCTCCACACGCTCGACCCCCACTCGATCGTGCTGACGCCCGAGCAGTACCACGAGATGCAGATTCAGACGGGCGGCCACTTCGGCGGCCTGGGCATCGTCATCTCCATCCGTGACCGTCAGCTCACGGTGATGAACCCCATGCCCGACACGCCCGCGTCGCGCGCGGGCCTCCTGCGCAACGACCGCATCGTGAAGATCGGCGAGGAGAGCACCGACAACATGTCGCTCTCCGAGGCCGTCAACCGCCTGCGCGGCCCCGAGGGGACGCCCGTGTCTGCGTGGATCGTGCGCCCCGGCCGCGGCGGGTGGACGGTGCCGCGCCGCTTCGAACTCACGCGCGCGCAGATCAACGTGCGCTCCGTCGAGAGCCGCATGCTCACCAACGGCGTGGGGTACGCGAAGATCAAGAGCTTCAGCGAGACCACCGGCGAGGAGCTCACGCGGGCCCTGCAGGCGATGCGCGCGCAGGGCATGCGATCGCTCCTGCTCGACATGCGCGGCAACCCCGGCGGCCTCCTCGAAGAGGCCGTCAACGTGGGCGACCTCTTTCTGCAAGAGGGCGCCATCGTGGTGACGGCGGGCAACCGCCGCGAGGGCCGCGACCAGCGCGACGCGCAGGCCGAGGGCACCGAGCCCAACTACCCCATCGCGGTGCTCATCGACGGCGGCTCGGCCAGCGCGAGCGAGATCGTTGCGGGCGCGCTCAAGAACCACGGGCGCGCGCTCATCGTGGGCGGCACCTCGTTCGGCAAGGGCTCGGTGCAGACCATTCGCAACCTGCCCGACGGCGGCGCCCTCAAGATCACCATCGCGCAGTATCTCACCCCCGGCGACGTATCCATTCAGGGCGTGGGCATTACGCCCGACATCGAGCTCGCCCCCATGACGGCCGACCGGCTCGACATGGACCTCGACGCCGACCGCATCTTTCCGCGCGAGGCCGACCTCTCGGCGCACCTCACGAACAACCGCGCGCGCAGCGACGGGCGGGCGGCCGAGACCGTGCAGTTCAACTTCCCCGCCGAGGAGCGCGAGCAGCTCCGTCTGCGCGGCGCGGATGATCTCGCCGACGACGGCTTCCGCGAAGACTTCCCCGTGCGCTTCACGCGCGACCTGCTCGCGAGCTCCGCCCGCGCCGGCCGCCGCGAGATGCTCTCCGACGCGCGGCCCCTCATCGAGCGCACGCGCGCCGAGCAGGTCGGGGCGGTCGCTCAAGCCCTGCGCCCCCTCGGCGTCGACTGGGACGCGGGCACCGACGGCGGCGCCTCGAACCTCGAGGTCACCATGACCACGAACCGCCCGCAGAACGCTGCGGCGCCGGGCCAGTCGTTCGACCTCACGGTGACGGTCACCAACCGCGGCAACGCGCCGGTGTACCGCCTCCGCGCCACCACCAAGAGCGACAACCCCCTCTTCGAAAACCGCGAGCTCGTCTTCGGTCGCGTGAACCCGGGCGAGACCCGCACGTGGACCACCGCGCTCGGCATCTGCGAGTACGAGGGCTACCGCCCGGGCACCACCTCGCTCCCGGCGCCGGGCACGCGCAAGCTCTGCCTCATGCCCAAGGCCTCGCTCTCGCGCACCGACGGCGTGCGCCTCGAGTGGTCTGAATCACACGGCCGCGTGCCCACCGAGGTGCCCCCGCTGCGCGCGTCGGTGACGGGCCTCGAGCGCCCCGTGTTCGCCTACGGGTGGCAGTTTGCCGAGTCGCCGCGCAGCGGCAACGGCGACGGCCGCGTGCAGGCGGGCGAGGCGGTCACCATGTACCTCACGGTGAAGAACGTCGGCCGCGGGCAGTCGTTCTCGACGCAAGCGACCATCCGCAACCTCTCGGGCGCGGCGGTGCTCCTCCACGACGCGCGCTTCGCGATCGACAACATGGCGCCCGGCGAGGAGCGCCGCGTGGCCTTCACCTTCGACGTGGCGGCCACCTTCCGCGAGAGCGACGCGCGCATCGAGCTCGCCCTCGAAGACGAAGACCTCCGCGAGGTCGAGTCGCAGAAGATCACGGTGCCCGTCGCGCGCGAGCAGTCGCCGGTGAGCGCCGCGACGGGGGCGCTCGCCTTCGCCGCCGAGACCGAGCTCCGCGAGAGCCCGCTCACCAACGCCCGCGTGGTGCTCCGCGCGGCCGCGGGGGCGAGCTTCCCCATCACCGCGCAGTCGGGCGACTTCGTGCGCCTCGACGTAGGTTCGGGCCGCCCCGCGTGGGTGCTCCGCGCGCCGTCGGCGGCCGCGCGCGGCGCCGTCCCGCCGCGGCCTCTCACGTACGTGCTGCACAACTCGCCGCCCATGATCGAGAGCGACGGCGCGATGACCCTCGCGGTGCGCGGCAACGCCCTCACCCTGCGCGGCCGCGTGAGCGACGAGGCCCGCGTGCTCGACATGTACATCTACGTCGGCAGCGACAAGGTGTTCTACCAGTCGAACCGCGACGCGGCCGACCGGCAGCACCTCGCCTTCGAGGCCGCGCTGCCCCTGCGCCCGGGCGCCAACGTGGTGGCCGTGGTCGCGCGCGAAGACGACGACGTGGTCGCGCGCCGCGTCTACGTGGTGCGCCGCGACGGCCCCAACGGCGAGCTCCTCGTGACGCCGCGCCACGGCGAAGACGACGACGAGTAGCGCTCCGTCTCATCCTCCGGTCACGCTGCCGTTGCGCGCGACCGGAGGGCTCTCTCTCCCGCACTCCGAAGACAGCTCAGCGCGTGAGAAGCAGGTAGGCCGCGACGCGGTAGTACGGCTCCGTGTGCGACGAGTCGTTGTAGTCGCAGGTCGTGCGAAACACGCAGCCCGTGCACGGTGTAGACCCGGGGCGGCAGGTGTTCACGTACGCGTCGACGTCGTAGGCGACGGTGTGCGCGCCCGCCGCGGGGGCCGCGGGGAGCGTGACCACCCAGGGCCGCGCGATGTCACCGGGGCACCATCCCGCGCGCGAGGGCTGCCAGTTGCCGCGCTGGTTGCGAATGGGGTTCTCGGCGCAGTCGTCGCGCCACAGGGGCTGGTCGAAGCGCTGGTCGTCGAAGCGAACGGTGTGAGTGCGCGAACAGAACTCGGCGCAGTTGTCGCGGTTGCCCTGGCCGTGCCCCGTGGTGGTGACCCACACCTTGGCGCCTCCGACGCCCGCGGGAACAGTGACGGTGCGCGGGGCGAGCTGCGTCTCGATGGGGCGCATGGGGTCGCCGTAGACCGCGTTCGTCCACCCCAGGGGGATCACCGTCTCGACGGGGTGCTCGTTGGCGCCGGGCTCGAAGGCGATGTTGGCGGTGACGAGCCAGCCGTTGCCCTGGGCGTGGCCGGGGCCGACCCATGTGTCGATGAACACGCGCGTGCGGCGCTCGCCGCGGAAGAGGGGCATGAGGTCGGTGACGTCGAGCGTCCACGTGCCGCCGACGCCG
>CANMAT010000101.1 GCA_947494865.1 Deltaproteobacteria bacterium | reverse complement strand
GTTCTACAACGACGTGCTCGGCCGCCGCGCCGTGTGGTCGCGCCACTTCTCCGACAACGACGGCAGCCGCATCAGCCCGTCGCTGCAAAGCCCCGACGACCCCGGCATCGCAAACACGCACGGCTTCGCGTGCTGCGCGGGGGCCGCGCCCGCCGACGACGTGATGCGCGCCTCGCTCATTCCCGCGATGGGCTCTGCGACCGCGGGCGTGCGCGTCACCTACGTCAACAACCGCGAAGAGACCACGGCGTACTCGGCCGCGCGCATCTGCGCGTCGCTCCACAGCGACCTGTGCACGAAGTCGCAGTATGTCACCCTCAACGACGCGGGCCGCTTCTCGGGCGACATCCGGCGGCTCACCAGCGAGGTCTCCGACAACGACCTGTCGCGCTTCTCCACCGTGGTGGGCGGCCGCACGGCCGACAACCCCTCGCCCAACAACGCCTGGGCCTTCGCGTGCTGCATCTCGCAGCGCCCCGCCGACTTCTCGTGCCCCTCGCCGGGCGCGCTCGTCAACGGGGTGTGCGTCGTCGAATCGCGCACGGTCGAAGACTCGTCGTTCCTCGACGCCTCGCGGGCCTGCGCGCGCCTCGGCGCCGACATCTGCTCGAACAGCCAGATGCAGTCGATCCGCAACGCGGGCCGCTTCCCCGGCGTGCGCGCGTGGACGAACAGCGGCGGCGACAACGACTCCGCCCGCGTCGGCGGCCTGCTCTCGAGCATGCCCGACGACCCCAACCCGGTCACCGATCGCTTCGGTTACGCCTGCTGCCTCTGACCGTCCTCCCCTACCGCACCACCACCCATCACAGCGTCACGGCGCCGTCGGCCTGAGGGCTGCCGCGGCGTTGGTCGGCGCGCCATCGATCTGCCGCAGGAGCGCGGCCCCCGCGGTGTCGCCGGGGTGGTCGCGCAGGAGCGCCGCGAGGTGGTGTCGCGCCTCGTCGCTGGCGCCCGCGCCGAAGGTGAGCGCCGCGAGGTTGTACCGCGCGGCGTAGTACGCGCGATCGATCTGCAGCGCGTGGAGGTACGCCTCGCGCGCGGCGTTGTAGCGCCCCGCCTGCTGCTCCACGAGGCCGAGTGTGTTGTACGCCCGCGCGTCGCCGCGGTCGCCGCGCAGCACGCCCGCGAGGCCCGCGCGCGCCGTCGCCGCGTCGCCCGCGCGCAGCGCGAGCAGCGACAGGAGCACCGCCGCGTCGTCGCCGCCGCCGAGGGTGCGCGCGGTCTGGGCGTGCGTGCGGGCCTCGTCGGCGCGCCCCGCGGCGTCGAGGGCGAGCGCGAGGGCGAGGTGCGCGTCGGCGCTGCGAGGCGAGCGCTCCACGGCGCGCTGCGCGGCCTCGCGGGCGCCCGGCGCCACGGGGACCTGACGCGCGAGACCCAGCGCGCGGAGCACGAGCGCGCGCGGGTGATCGACACGCGCCGCGAGCACGGTCGCGGCGTCGCGGGTCACGGCGGCGAGGTCGCCGTCGCGCAGGGCGAGCTCGGCACGGTCGAGCGCGCACTCCCACAACGGAGGGGCGACGCGGAGGCAGCGGTCGAGGAGGGCGCGCACGGCGGCGCGGTCGCCGCGCGCGGAGGCTCGGGCGATGAGCGCGCGCCACGCGGGGGCGTGCGCGGGCGTGCGATGCGCCACGTCGGACCACATCGCTTCGACGGAGCGGACGCGCGGCGCGGCGAGGGCCGCGGACAGGGCGAAGAGCGCCGCGAGGCCGGCGAGAGAGGCCCCGCGGCGCGAGGGCGCGGCGACGTGGGAGGCGCGCGCGAAGAGCGTCGCCCACGCGAGGGGCGCGACGAGCCACACCGAGGCGCCCAGCGGGAGGGCGCCGCGAGGGAGCACCGCCGCGGCGACGAGCGCGGCCGCGAGGGTGGCCGCGGAGAGGTGCGCGTAGGCGCGTCGGGGACGCGCGCGAACGAGAGAGACCGCGAGCGCGACGAGGAGCGCGAGGGCGGCGTAGCCCGCGAGGGCGCGGAGCATGGCGCCGTCGAGGCTCGCGGGGCTCGACACGTCGAGGGGGAGCGCCCAGGGGAGCACCGCGAGGCAGAGCGCGTGGAGACAGCGCCAGCCGAGGAGCCAGAGCGGGGAGAGGTCCATGGGGCGCGGTGGTGGATATCACAACACTGCAGCGATTCTTCGGCGATGTCGGGCGCCCTGACGGTTCGTTTTGCCGCCGCCCCGGGGCGACGCCGAAGAACGGGTATTTTTGTGTCGTTGCGCGGCGGGGGCGGCAGTGACTATTGTCGCGACGATCAACCGCGGAGACGCGTTGAAACCCTTGAGGTGACCATGCCGGAGCGTAAGCGTGGGGCGCAGCCCCCGGACGAGAATGATCTGAAGTTTGGGGACGAACTGCCGGTGCTTCCGATCCGGAACGCGGTGCTCTTCCCCGGCGCCGTCGCGCCCTTCGACGTAGGCCGCGAGAAGTCCGTGGCCCTCGTCGAGGATCTCGAGAACCTCTCCCAGCCTGTGATCGCGATCTTCGCGCAGCGCGATCCCAACATCGACGACCCGAGCGAGGGCGACCTCTACCCCGTCGGGGCGGCCGCGCGCGTGCTCAAGAGCCTCAAGCACTCGACGGGCAACTACTCGCTGATCCTCCAGGGGCTCACGCGCATTCGCCTCGACTCGGTCACGCAGCACGCGCCCTACCTCAAGGCCAAGATTCGCCGGATGGAGGAGCACCCGGTGACCGACGACGTCGAGGCCGAGGCCCTCGCGATGTCGCTCCGCGACGTGGCCAAGCAGGTGATTCAGCTCATGCCCGAGCTGCCCCGCGAGGCGCAGTCGCTCATCGATTCCATTCAAGAGCCCGGCTCGCTCGCCGACCTCGTGGCCGCCAACCTCGACGCTCCCGTCGACGAGAAGGCGCAGCTCATGAACACGGTCGACGTGAAGGAGCGCATCCGTCAGGTGCTCAAGCTGCTCACGCGGCAGCTCGAGATTCTGAAGATGCGCGAGCGCATCAACTCGCAGATCAAAGAGGAGATGGGCAAGAACCAGCGCGAGTACGTGCTCCGCCAGCAGCTCAAGGCCATCAAGGAAGAGCTCGGCGAAGATGAGGGCGACCAGGGCGACCTCGACGGGCTCGAGGAGCGCATCGCGAAGGCGACGCTCCCCAGCGAGGCCGAGCAGGTGTCGCGCAAGCAGCTCCGGCGGCTCCGCTCCATGCAGGTCGGCTCGGCGGAGTACACCGTCGTGCGCACGTACCTCGACTGGATCCTCGATCTGCCGTGGACGCAGCAGACCCCCGACAACCTCGAGATCGCCAAGGTGCGCCAGGTCCTCGACGAGGACCACTACGGCCTCGAGAAGGTCAAGAAGCGCATCCTCGAGTACCTCGCGGTGCGCAAGCTCAAGCAAGACAAGAAGGGCCCCATCCTCTGCCTCCTGGGGCCCCCCGGCGTGGGCAAGACCTCCCTCGGCCGCTCCATCGCGCGCGCCCTGGGCCGCAAGTTCGTGAGAATTTCTCTCGGCGGCGTGCACGACGAGGCGGCCATCCGCGGCCACCGTCGCACGTACGTGGGCGCGCTCCCGGGCCAGGTTATTCAGGGCATGAAGAAGTCGGGCACCATCAACCCGGTGTTCATGCTCGACGAGGTCGACAAGATCGGCCACGACTTCCGCGGCGACCCCTCGGCCGCGCTCCTCGAGGTGCTCGACCCGGAGCAGAACAACAGCTTCGCCGATCACTACCTCGAGATCCAGTACGACCTCTCGCACGTGATGTTCGTCGCGACGGCCAACGTCGCCGACCCCATTCCCCCGCCGCTCCGCGACCGCATGGAGATCCTCGAGATCCCCGGGTACACGCGCAACGAGAAGAAGGCCATCGCGCGCCAGCACCTGCTCCCCAAGCAGCTCGAGGAGCACGGCATCAAGGAGGCGCAGCTCACCATCACCGACACCGCCGTGGAGGAGATCATCGATCACTACACGCGCGAGGCCGGCGTGCGCAGCCTCGAGCGCCAGGTGGCGGCGGTGATCCGCGGCGTGGCCGTGAAGATCGCCGAGGGCGAGATGGGCCCCTACCGCATCGACTCAGCCGAAGACATTCACCCGTACCTGGGCGCGCAGAAGTTCACCTCCGAGGTGGCCGAGCGCACCGACGAGACGGGCGTGGCCACGGGCCTCGCGTGGACGGCCGTGGGCGGCGAGATCCTCTTCATCGAGGCCACGCGCATGCACGGCCAGGGCAAGCTGCAGCTCACGGGTCAGCTCGGCGACGTGATGAAAGAGAGCGCCCAGGCCGCGCTCTCGTACGTGCGCGCCAAGTCGAAGACCTACGGCCTCCCCGAAGACTTCCTCGAGAAGTCGGACATCCACATTCACATCCCCGCGGGCGCCATGCCGAAGGATGGCCCCTCGGCGGGTGTGACCATGTTTACGGCGCTCGTCTCGATGCTCAAGGGCATCAAGATTCGCCACGATGTGGCCATGACGGGCGAGATCACCCTCCGCGGCCGCGTGCTCCCGGTGGGCGGCATCAAAGAGAAGGTGCTCGCGGCGCACCGCGCGGGCATCAAGCGCATCATCCTCCCCGAGCGCAACAAGCCCGACCTCGAAGAGGTGCCCGAGGAGATTCGCAACACCCTCGAGTTCATCACCGTCTCCAAGATGGATGAAGTGCTCGCCGCCGCGCTCGAAGAGCCGGTGATCGCGCCCGCGGTGCCCGACGCCGCGGCCACCACGCCCTCGAACTGATCGACCTCCCTCTCAGCCTCCCAACGCCCTCCGAGAATGCGCTAGTGTCGCGCTCGTGCGCGCGCTCTGTCTCGTCGTAGGCGCGGCCCTCGCGTGGGGCTGCTCGGGTCGTGACGCCTCGACGGAGGCCGACGGCGCGACGCCGCTGTCGGCCGAGAGCGCCCTCAACGGCGGCGCGTACCGCTGCGTGGTGCTCGCGCCGACGCCCGTGCTCCCCGCCGCGGCCACCGTCGCCCTGGTGGGCGCGCCGTGGTCGACGCGGGGCCCCGACGGCGCGAGGGCCTACGCGCGCGTGGGCTCCGGCGATGAGCTCCACTGGCGCGGCGCGCGCGCCGAGGGCGACGTGCCCGCGCGCCTGGGGCTCCGCGAGGGGGCCTTCGGGTGGGCCGGCGAGCGCTTCGTGGCGGTGCTCAGCGAGCGCGCCAACCGCGACGACGACCTGAGCGAGCCCGAGTGGCGCAGGCACCGCGTGGTGTCCCTCGACGCGCGCCACGAAGACCTCACGGCGGTGCGCGCGGCGCTGCCCGAGAGCGCGTGCGCCCCAGCGGTCACCGAGATGGCCGGGCGCGCCATGCTCACCTGGCACCGGCGCACGGCCGACGGGTGCGACGCGGGGAGCGGATGGTTCCAGCTCCTGGGCGCCCGCGGCGAGGCGCTGGGGCCCGCGCAGCCGCTCACCGAGCGCGACCCCGACGGGCGCGTCGTCGACGTGCGCGTGCGCGAGCTCAGCGCGCGGTGGGATTTCGGTCGGGCCGTGCTCCAGGCGCAGCGCAGCGACACGGGGCTCGACCTCGCGTGGATCGTCGACCCCGCGGGCGAAGTGCTGTGGACGGGCCCCACGGGCGGCGCCGAGGGCGCCGTGGCGTGCCCCCGCGGCGGGTGCCTGCGCGTGCGCGTCGCCGACGAGGTCTCGGCCAACGCGGCCGTCGGCGGCAAGCGACTGAGCTTCGAGCGATTGCTCGGCGGCGGCGGCTTCGCCGTCAACGCGCCGGTCACCGACCTCGTGGGCGTGGTGGTCTCCGGCGACCGCGCCCTCACGCTGCACTCGCCCGCCGAGGGCAGCGCGGGCTGCGACCTCGTGGTGGTCGACCTCGCCGCGCGCGCCGTGGTGGCGCAGCATCACGCCGACGCCGTCGCGTGTGACGTTCGCTACGTGCGCGCCACGCCGCGCGGCTTCGTCGTCACCAGCGCCGAGGGCGCGGGCGGCGCCTCGCGCGCCATCGACTGCGGCTGGTGAGCGCCGTGCGCACCCTCTATCAGCGCGCGGTGCGACCCGCGATGTTCGCCCTCGACGCCGAGCGCGCCCACGAGGTGGCCACCGCGGGCCTCGCGCTCGCCCACCGCTCGCGGTCCGCGCGCGCCGCGCTGCGCGCCGCGATCGGGCACCGCGACGACGAGGCCCTCGCGACGGAGGTCTTCGGCCTGCGCTTCCGCTCGCCCGTGGGCGTGGCCGCCGGCTTCGACAAGCGCGCCGAGCTCTACAACGCGCTCGGGGCGCTGGGCTTCGGCGCCGTCGAGGTGGGCACCATCACCGCGCACGCGCAGCCCGGCAACGAGCGCCCGCGGCTCTTCAGGCTCGCCGACGACCGCGCGGTGATCAACCGCATGGGGTTCAACAACCCCGGCGCCGAGTCCGCGGAGGCCGCGCTGCGCGCCCACAAGCCCGACGGCGTGGTGCTCGGGGTCAACCTCGGCAAGTCGAAGGTCACCGCCCTCGAAGACGCGCCCGACGACTACGCCGCGAGCGCGCGGCGCCTCGGCCCCTTCGCCGATTACATGGTCATCAACGTGTCGTCGCCCAACACGCCGGGGCTGCGATCGCTGCAGTCGGTCGACGCGCTGCGGCCCATCGTGCGGGCCGTGCGGGGCGCCCTCGCGGGCCGCGCGGTGCCGCTCCTCGTGAAGATCGCGCCCGACCTCGCCGACGAAGACGTCGACGCCGTCGCCGACCTCGCCTGGGAGGAGCGCCTCGCGGGCGTCGTGGCCACCAACACCACGCTCTCGCGCGACGCGCTCCGCGCGCCCGCCGAGGCCGTGGCCGCGATGGGGGCGGGCGGCCTCTCCGGGGCGCCGCTGCGGGCGCGCTCCACCGCGGTGATCTCACGCCTGTGGCGCCGCGCCGGCGCGCGCGTGCCCATCGTGGGCGCGGGAGGCGTGTTCTCCGCCGACGACGCGTGGGAGAAGCTCGCCGCCGGCGCGTCGCTCGTGCAGGTGTACACGGGCTTCATCTACGAAGGCCCCACGATCGCGAGAGACATCGCCCGCGGGCTCGGCGCGCGGCTGCGGCGCGAGGGCTTCGCGCGGCTGAGCGACGTGGTGGGCTCCGCGCATCGGTGATAGGGTGCGCCTCCCTCGGATGAAGACGCTCCCCCGCGCGGCCGCGCTCGCGCTCGCCCTGGTTGCCCCCGACGCGACGGCGCAAGGCCTCACGCGGCTGCGGTACCGGTACGCCGCGGGGCAGCGGGCGCGCTACGTCACGCGCACCACGCAGACCCTCCCCGGCGCCGCGGCGCCGACGGTGATCACAGGCTCCCACGAGGTCGAGACCCTGCGCGTGCGGCCCGACGGCGCGGCCGACCAGCGGCTGCGCATCGTGCGGCTCGACATCGCGGGCGAGGCCGTGCCCGAGGCGATGCGCACCCGCGCGGCGGCCGACATCGCGGGCGTCACGATCGAGTTTACGCAAGACGCCCGCGGGGCCATCACGGCGCGACACACCGTCGGGGCGGTGCCCGACGCGCTGCGCCCCGTGCTCGACGACGTGGTCCAGTCGCTCGATCAGATGGGCGCGCTCCTCCCCGCGGCGCCCGTCGCGGTGGGCGCCGCGTGGCACGACCAGCGCACCATTCATGTGTTGCCCGGCGGCGGGCTCGACATGAACGTCGACGTGACCTACACGTTGCGACAGATGCGAGGCGCAGGGCCCGCGCAGACGGCCCTCCTCGGCGTGTCGATGACGCTCAGCACGCCCCCCGGCGCCAACGTGCGCGGCGTGCGACTCAACGGCTCCGGCGCCGCGACGGGCGAGGCCGCCGTCGAGCTCGGCCGCGGTCGCATGGGCCGCGGTCACACCGCCGGGTCGCTGCGCGTTCAAATGAACGTGGGAGGGCGGGCCATTGACCTCGAGAGCGCCTTCACCCACGACATGACCCCCGAGGCCCCCGCCGCGCGCCCGCCGGGGCCCGCCGCGCGCCCGCAGACCCGACGGGCCACGGCCCCATGAGGGCGCCCACGATGTTGACGAATCTACAAACCGCGGCACGATTGGAGGCGTGATGCTCGAGCGCATTTCACGGTCGAACCCGCTGGTGCTCGGCTCGCAGTCGCCGCGTCGCCTCGAGATCCTTCGCGCTGTGGGGATCCCCGTCGAGGTGTTCGCCGTCGACGTCGACGAGCAGCTCTTGCCCGCCGAGCGCCCCGACGCGATGGCCACGCGCCTCGCGCGCCAGAAGGGCGCCGCGGTGCTGTACGCCATCAACCGCGCGGGCCACTGGCGCGACGGCTGCTGGGTGCTCTGCGCCGACACCATCGTGCACATCGGCGGCGAGCTCATGGGCAAGCCCCGCGACGACGACGACGCGCGCCGCATGCTGCGCCTCCTGTCGGGCCGCACGCACCACGTCACCACGGGCTTTGTCATCCACGGCGCCGACGCCTTCGACGCGCCCGCCTACGCCGAGACCACCGCCGTCACGTTTCGCACCCTCAGCGAAGACGAGGTGCGGCGCTACGTGGCCACCGGCGAGGGCCGCGACAAGGCCGGCGGCTACGGCGTGCAGGGCCTCGCGGGCGCCTTCGTCGAGCGCATCGAGGGCAGCTACCACAACGTGGTGGGCCTCCCCGTTCACCGCGTCGTCGAGGTGCTGCTCCGCGCGGGCGCCCTCGACGGCTTTCCCGTCGACCCGTCGGCGTGAGCGCCCCCGACGTCATCGCGGCCAACCTCGCCGCAGTGCGCGCGCGCATCGCCGCCGCGTGCGAGCGCGCGGGCCGCGACCCCGCCGCGGTGAAGCTCGTGGCCGTCACCAAGACGTGGCCCGCCGCGGTGGTGCGCGCCGCCTACGCCGCGGGCCTGCGCGACTTCGGAGAGAACTACGCGCAGGAGTTTGTCGACAAGCGCGCCGAGCTCGCCGACCTCGCCGACGTGCGCTGGCACTTCATCGGTCACCTGCAGACCAACAAGGCCCGCTTCGTGGCGCCCATCGCGTCGGTGGTGCACGCCGTCGACACGGCGAAGCTCGCGGTAGAGCTCGGCCGCCGCGCCGCCGACGCGGGCCGCACCGTCGAAGCCCTGGTGCAGGTGAACGTGTCGGGCGAGCTCAGCAAGTCGGGCTGCGAGCCCGCTGCGGTGGCCGCCGTGCTCGACGCCATCGAGGCCTCTCCCGCGCTGCGCCTCCGCGGCCTCATGACGGTGCCCCCCGCGGGCGACGACGCCGAGGCCGCGGCGCCGGTGTTTCGCGCGCTGGTGGCCCTGCGCGACGCGCGCGGCGGCGTCGCCCGACTGCCCGAGCTCTCCATGGGCATGACGCACGACCTCGACGTGGCCGTCGCGTGCGGCGCCACGATGGTGCG
>CANMAT010000100.1 GCA_947494865.1 Deltaproteobacteria bacterium | reverse complement strand
TGAGAGCAACGAACGTTCCGCGCCCCATCGCCCCTCCGCCCGCGACACCCGCCGAACCGTCGCGACCGTATCTCGCGCCCTCGAAGCATCTCGCGTCGGCCGCGGGTCGTCGAGTGGCTTGCCCGGTAGCCACCGCGCGGTGGCGAATTGTGTCGCCGTCTAGACCGCGGTCGCCACCGCCGCGCGCAACATCTCCGCGGCGGCCTCGCGGGTGCGATCGGTCACGCGAATGCCCCCGAGCATGCGCGCCACCTCCTCGAGGCGCTCGCGCTCGTCGAGGGCGCGCACCGTCGACGCCGTGCGATCGCCCACCTCGTGCTTGCTCACCACGAAGTGCTTGTCGCCGTACACCGCGATCTGCGGCAGGTGCGTGATGCACAGCACCTGGTTGCGCGCGGCCACCTGCTTGATCTTCTGCCCGATCACCTCGGCGATGGCGCCTCCGACGCCCGAGTCGACCTCGTCGAAGACGTAGAACGTCTCGGGCCCCACGTCGGTGAGCACGCGCTTGATGGCGAGCAGCGCGCGCGAGAGCTCGCCGCCCGAGGCGATCTTGCGAAGAGGCCGCGGGTCTTCGCCGCGGTTGGCAGCGATGAGAAACTCCACCTTGTCGATGCCCGTGGTCGTGAGCCGCGCGCCCTCGACGGCGAGGTCGCTCGTGCCCGGTGACACGTGCGCCACGTCGACCACCACGCGCGCGCCGCCCATGCCCAGCGAGGCCAGCTCGCGGCCGATGCCCTCGCCGAGCCTCTGCGCGCACTGGCGCCGCGCCGCGCTGAGGGCCCGCGCGCGCTCGCCCGCAACGGCGCGGCGCTCCTCGACGGCGCGCTCGAGCTCGGCGATGCGGGCCTCGCCCTGCTCGAGCGTCTCGAGCTCGTCGCGCGCCCGATCGCGAAACGCCAGGATCTCTTCGACGGTGCCGCCGTACTTGCGCTTGAGCCGCGCGAGGCGCTGCAGGCGGTCTTCGAGGTCGGCGAGGCGCTCGGGGTCGGCCCGCACCGTGCGCGAGTAGCGACCGAGCTCGCGCGCGGCCTCTTGCACGAGGGTGCGCGCCTGCTCCACGAGGTCGTAGATGGGGCTCAGCGTGGCGTCGACGTCGGCGAGCTTGCGGAGCTGGTCAGACACCGCGCCGATCTCGTCGAGCACGGCGCCGTCGCGGGCGTAGAGGGTGTCCTCCGCGGAGGCCGTGCCGTCGGCGAGGCGCGAGGCGTAGCGCAGACGGTCGCGGTCGCGCGTCCACCCGTCCTCGTCGCCGGGGGTGAGCCCGAGCGCGTCGATCTCTTTCACCTGGTAGCGCAAGAGGTCTTCTCGGTCGGCGCGGTCTCGCAGCGAGCGCAGCGCCGCCTCGAGCTTCGCGCTCGCCTCGTGGAGCGTAGCGTGGGCCCGCGTAACCTCCGCGCGCTGCCCCTCGAGCGCGCCCGACGCGTCGAGCAGCATGAGGTGCGTCGTGGGGTCGGTGAGCGTCTGCTGGTCGTGCTGCGACGTCACGTCGGCGAGGCCCGAGGTGAGCATCGCGAGCTGCGTGAGCGACACCATGCGGCCGTTGAGGTACGCCCGCGAGCGCCCCCCCGTGCGCTCGTTGCCCACGATGCGCCGCACGACGAGCTCGTCGTCCCACGCGATGCCCGCGTCTTCGAAGCGCTGGCGCCGCGGGTCGTTGGCGCGCGGGGTGAACACCGCCTCGATCTCCGCCTGCGCGGCCCCCGTGCGCACCACGTCGCTCGCCGACGCGCGCGCCCCGAGCACGAGCGCGAGGGCGTCGACGAGGATGCTCTTGCCTGCGCCCGTCTCGCCGGTCACCACGTTGAGCCCGGGGCCGAACGTCACCTCGACCGCGTCGATGATGGCGAAATCGCGAACCTGGAGTGAGAGCAACATCGTGAGGGTCTCACCGCTCGGTAGTCGGTCGCGCGCGCCCGGTCAATCTCCCCGCGCGCTCGCGGCGGCGTACTCTGTCCACCCCCGCGGCGCAGGCGCGGTGCAACTTGCTGCGCGCGCGCGAGGGGTGTTACGTTCCACGGTGAGCAGGCGACGGGTGGGCAGCGACGTCACGCACGTCTCTCCCCGTTTTCGCTCATCCCCCAACGCATGATATGTCTCGGTCGCCTTGATTTTCCGGCGGTGCGCGCGTGAGCGAAATGGCCGCAACGCTGGTCTCCTCGTTCGCGCTGCTGTCCGTAGGGGCCGTGCTCGCAGGGCTCGAGTCGTCGCTCGTCACGCTCCCCGAGGCCCGGCTCCGCGCCCTGCGCGACGAGCTCGGCGACGAGGGCGTGCTCCTTGAGCGCTACCTCGCCAACCCCAACCGCACGCTCTCGCGCCTCCTCGCCGGGCGGGTGCTCGCGCCCATCGCGGCCACGGTGCTCCTGGTGCCCTGGTTCGTGGTCCGCGGCGACCCCTGGTGGGTCCTCGCCCTCGTGATGCTCGCCATCGCGTTCGTGTACGGGCTCCTCGTCGAGGTGGGCGTCTCCGTGGGCCGCCGCCGCGCGCGCGCCATCGCGCCGCGAGCCCTGTCATGGATGCGCCCCATCGCGCTGCTCCTCGCCCCCTTCGCGGCCCCGTTGGCGGCGGTGGGCGCGCTCGTCTCGTCGCGCCTCCGCGACCGCAAGACGCTCGAGCCCCCTCCCCTCACCGAGAAGGAGGTCGAGTACGTGGTCGAAGAGGCCCAGAGCGCCGGCGCCGTCGACCCGCTCAGCAGCCGCATGCTGCAGAACGTGTTCGAAATCAAGAACCGCACGGCGCGCGACATCATGGTGCCGCGCACGCGCATCGTGGCGCTCGAGGTGAACACGCCCCTCGACGCCGCCGTGCGACGCCTCTCCGAAGAGGCCCACTCGCGCGTGCCCGTGTACCGCGGCCAGATCGACAACGTGGTGGGTGTGCTCATCGCGAAAGACCTCTTCCGCGTAGCGACCGAGCGCCTCTCGATGACGGCCCCCGCCGACACGCAGCCGCCGCCCACCATCGACGCGCTCATGCGCAGGCCCGTGCTCTTCGTCACCGACACGCAGCCCGTGCTCACGGCCCTGCGCGACATGCAGTCGAAGCGCACGCACCTCGCGGTGGTGGTCGACGAGTTCGGCGCCATGGTAGGTCTCATCACGCTCGAAGACGTGCTCGAAGAGCTCGTGGGCGAGATCGAAGACGAGCACGACGAGCGCAACGTCGAGGCCGAGTTCGCGGAGATCGCCGCGGGGCGCTTCATGGCCGCCGCGGCCATCCCCATCGAGACGCTGGGCGAGCGCCTCGACGTGGAGTTTCCCCCCGACGGCGACTACGCCTCGCTCGGAGGCTTCCTCGCAGCGCGCGCGGGCAAGGTGCCCGAGGTCGGCGCCGTGGTGCTGTGGGAGGGGCTGCGCTTCATCATCCGCGAGGGCGACAAGCGCCGCGTCACGAAGGTCGAGATCGTGCGCGATCCGTCGCGCCTCGACGCCAACTGACCAGAGGTCGCGGCGCGCGCCGCGACCCCTTCGAGCGCATCAGCCGAGGTAGCTCTGCAGGGGCGCGTACGCGAGGCCGTGGGCCTCGGCGACGGCCTCGTAGGTGCAGCCGCCGTCGTAGGTGTTGATGCCGAGCGCGAGGGCCGGGTCGGCCTTGGCGGCGGCGGCCACGCCCTTGTCGGCGATGGCGAGCGCGTACTTCATCGTGGTGTTGGTGAGCGCGAAGGTGCTCGTGTGCGCCACGGCGCCCGGCATGTTGGGCACGCAGTAGTGAATCACGCCGTCGACCTCGTAGGTCGGGTTGTCGTGGCTGGTCGGGCGCACGGTCTCGATGCAGCCGCCCTGGTCGATGGCCACGTCGACGATGACCGAGCCCTTCTCCATGCGGCCCACGAGCGCGCGGTCGACGAGCGTGGGGGCCTTGGCGCCCGTCACGAGCACGGCGCCGATCACGAGGTCGGCGCGCATCACGGCCTCCTCGATGTTGGCGGGGTTCGAGTAGAGCGTCTCGATGGAGCCGCCGAAGATGTCTTCGAGGTAGTCCATGGTCTTGGCGTGAACGTCGAGCACGGTCACCTGCGCGCCCATGCCGATGGCGATGCGCGCCGCGTTGCGACCCACCACGCCGCCGCCCAGGATCACCACGCGGCCGCGTCGCGTGCCGGGCACGCCGCCGAGCAGAACGCCTTTGCCGCCGCGCCACTTCTCGAGGCTCGTGGCGCCGGCTTGCACGGCCATGCGACCGGCCACCTCGCTCATCGGGCGCAGCAGCGGGAGCGAGCCGTCGGCGAGCTGAATGGTCTCGTACGCGACGCCGCGGACGCCCTTCTCCATGAGCTTGCGCGTGAGCACGGGCTCGGCCGCGAGGTGCAGGTACGTGTAGATCACCAGGCCCGGGCGAAAGAACTCATACTCCGCGGGGAGCGGCTCCTTCACCTTCATCACCATGTCGGCGCGGTTCCACACGTCTGCGGCCGACGCGACGATCTGCGCGCCTGCGGCCACGAACTTCTCGTCGTGCAGGCCCGATCCCTCGCCCGCGTGCGCCTCGACGAGCACCGTGTGACCGCGCTGCGTAAGCTGGCGAACCCCCGCGGGCGTCATGCCGATGCGGTACTCGCGGGTCTTGATCTCCTTCGGGACTCCAATGATCACGGTGCGAATCACTCCTTCCGCCGCGCGGCGCCAATGTCGTGAGCGCCCGCGCGAGGCGTGCGAACCATAGTCGCAAACGCACGGCGTTGTGAACCGTCAGGCGTGACGCGCCCGCGTCATTCGGGGTATAGGCCGCGCTCCGTGCGCAAGCTCCGGCTCTTCGTCCTCGTCGTCGTGTTGCTCCTGGCGGGCGGGCTCGGCGTGGCGTTCCGCGCGGGCTGGGTGCGCTCGCCCTGGTCGACGCGCTACGCCGAGCTCGGCGCGCAGCTGCGCGACCGCGGCACCGTGGCCGTCGCGGGCCGCGCCCCGTGGGGCATCGCGGCGGGCGACGCCACGCTCATGCCTGCGGCGCGCGTCACCGGGCTCGGCGCGGCGCTCGACGGCACCCGCGACGAGGCGGTCGCCGACGCGATGCTCGCGCGGCACCTCGACGGGCTCCTCGTGCGCACCGACGAGCCCCTCGGCGGCCCGCAGAGCTCCGTGCGCGCGCTCTCGTCGCTCCGCGCGAGCCCGCGGCTCACGGCGGTGTACCTCGACGACGTGGCCGCCCTCTACGAGACGCGCGACGTCGTCACGCTCGACGTCGACGACGCGCGGCGGCTCATCTCGGTGGTGCGGCTCATCTTGTCGGGCGCGGTGGCGCCGCCCGAGCGCATCTTCCCCGAAGGCCTCCGGCGCACGCGCCCCGTCGAGGTGGCCCTCATGCTCCGCGACGGCCACGACCCCATCCTCTGGCGCTCGACGCGCGGCGGCTCCATCGGGCGCGCCTTCCTCGACGTGTGCTTCGCCGTGCTCGACCGGTGGACGTCGCGCCAGCAGGAGCGCTATGGGCGTCTCCGCGACGGGCTCCGCACGCTCTCGGTCACCCTCGCGATCTTCTACGACAAGGGCGTCCTGGGCGCGCGCTCGCCGGAGTTTCTTCGCCGCGCGGCCGACCCGCGCGTGTGGGCCGTCGGCTACGAGCGCCTCGCCTCGTGGGAGTACGCGCTCCCCCCGACGCCGTGGGCGCCCGCGGCCGATCCCACGGCGGCGCTGCGCGCCCTCACGCGCGAGCGCAACGTGCCGCCCCCGGGCCACATGCGCCCCGAGCTCACCCTCTACCGCTTTCGCGCGCTGCAGATCTTCGAGACCACGCCCGCCGGCGCGGTGCAGGTCTTCGACCCGAAGTAGCGGTGCGCTCAGCTCGCGGCGGGGGCGTCGAGCGCGCGGCGCCGCGGCGGCACCTCGGGGTCGGCGCTCTGCGTGGCGCTCACGATCGGGAGCGACACCGTGAACGACGTACCCGCGGGTGACGAGCGCACCATGATGCGCCCGTTCGCCGACTCGACGAGGCGCTGACAGATCGCGAGCCCGAGGCCCGTCCCGCTCGCCTTCGTAGTGAAGAACGGAATGAACAGGTTGGGCTGCACCGCCGGGTCGATGCCGGGCCCCGCGTCGATCACGCTCACCTCGATCACGTCGGGGGCCGCCCCCTCGTCGCCGCCGCGCGCGCGCGCGCTCCGCGCCCGCACGACGACAACGCCGCTGCCCTTCATGGCCTCCACGGCGTTGCGCACGAGGTTGATGAGCACCTGGCGCAGGTGCTCGGGGTCGATGCGCACGTTCGGCAGCGACGGCGGCAGCTCCACCCGCAGGTCGAGCGTCGGCGGCAGCCCGTTGCGAAGAAGCTGCACGCTGCGTTCGACCACCTGCGTCACGTCGAGCGCCACAGGGTTTCCGCGGTAGGGGCGCGCGTAATCGAGAAACGACCCCACGACGTTGTTCAGCCGCTCGACCTCTTCTTGAATGATGCCAAGGAGCTCCTTCTGCGAGGGCTGCTCGACGCTAGCGTCCATCATCTGCGCGGCGCCCTTGATGGCGCCGAGGGGGTTTCGAATCTCGTGCGCGAGGCCCGCGGCCATCTCGCCGAGGGCCGCGAGGCGGTCGCGCTCCTTGATGCGCGCGTGGAGGCGGCTGTTCTCGACCACGATGGCGGCTTGCGCCGCGAGGCCACGGAGCATCTGCACCTCGTCGGGCGAGAACGCGTCGCGCATGCGGTCGTCGCTCACGGCGAGCAGGCCGATGAGGTCGCCCGCGTCGCCCTCGAGCGAGAGCACCACGCCGGCGCCCATCGCGTCGAGGGGGCGCGCGGCCTCGGCGAGCCCCTCGGCCTCGCGGGCCTCACCGAGCTCGAGGCGGTCTTCGCGCTCGCGCTCGAGCTGCTCGCGCACCACGGCGCCCTGCGGCTTCATCGCGTCGAGGAGGCCGCGCAGCGGGGCGAGGTCGAGGCGCGCATCGGGCGACGAGCCGAACTCGGCGAAGAGGTCGAGCCCCTTGCGGTCGGCGTCGACGAGGTACAGCGCGGCGAAGGTCACGCGCCGCGAGGCGTCGAGGCCCTCCATGAGCACGCGCCCCATCGCGTCGAGCTCGAGGGTGTGCGCGAGGCGATTGCGCAGGTCGGTGACGGCCCGTTCGAAGTCGTAGCGCTCGCCGAAGAAGAAGCGCCCGATCTGGTCTTCGACCTTGGCGCGCAGCGGGTCGACCAGAATCAGAATCACCAGCGAGGCCACGATGGCGTTGAGAAAGTACGGCCCCTCGTGGGTGCCGCGCTGCGCGATGAGCTCCCAGTCGACGAGGCGGTAGTAGATGCCCGCGAGCACGAGCGCGAGCGCGGTGAGCACCACAAAGCGCCCCGCGAGCTCGTAAAGATCGATGAGCCTCCGGCGCTCGACCACCTCGGAGAACATGTAGAGGACCACGAGCACGAGGATCGTGCCCAGCGAGGGAAACTCCCCGGGCACGATGCGGTTCACGGTGAAGGGCACGAGGTCGGCGGTGGTGAACAGCGTCGCGGCCACGCCCACGCCCACGAGGTACAGCGCGCGCCGCCGCTCCATGCGCGACGACGTGCTGCGACCGCCCGTGTAGAGCGCGCTCACGGCCGCGATGAGCAGCCCGACGACGTACGACGAGATGCAGATGCGTATCACCGCGCCGGCGATCTTCTGGTCGAACCAGGGCGACGCGATCGCCGCGAGCATCGGAAAGAAGAGGTACGTCGCCCACCGGTCCAGGGCCGTCGGGGCGCCCGAAACACCGGGTCGAAAGGCCCGCAGAAAGCGCACGCCGGTCTGCGGCAGGAGCACGGCCATGAGGGCCGTCACGCGGCCGAGAAAGGCCCCCTTGCCGCCGCGGTACTCGAGAAACGTGGCGAAGTACCAGACGGCCACGTTGGACGCGAAGCCGATGAAGAGCCAGTGCGCGCGCCGCTTGCGGCTGCGCAGCATGACCTTCACGGCGATCGCGAGCGCGAGCACCGCCGAGATGACCGGCGTCCAGAGGTGAAAATCCATAGGGGGAGTGTGGGGATCGCCGCGGAGGCTACTACGACTGCCTGCGCGCCTCGCCCTGCGCCTGCGTGCGCGTGCGAATCTCTTCGAACTCGCGATCGACGCGGTCCTTCGCGATCTCGCCCGCGGTGGCCGTCTCGACGCGCACGCCGGTGAGGCCTCCCCCCGCGCGCATGGGGCCCGCGAGCGCGCCAGGAATGTCTTTGAACGTGTACTGCAGAATCCCCTCGCTGTTGATCTCGACGAGCCCGCGCCCGCGCCGGCTCATCTCGCCGAGGAGCCTGTCGGCCTCCACGAGCGCGATGCCCAGCTGCTGCGACACCTCGACGGTGGTCACCGAGCCTCGGCGCGTCGCAGCCATCGCGAGAATCGACTGCTCGTAGGCCTCGTCGCGGATCTCTCGGGCGCGATCATCGAGCCTGCGACTGCCCTTCATGAGCATCGCGCCCGCGACGCCGCCGAGGCCGCCGAGGAGCAGCCCCGCACCGACGCCCCACCACACGCTCGCGGCCGCGAAGGTGGCGATGAGGCTCACCACGAGGCCCACGAGGCCGCCCACCGCGAGGCCGCCGAGCACGACGGCCCACGCGAGCACCGAGGTGACCACGCTGCCCACGCGGTGCGCCTGCCCCGCCATGTTGAGCGGAACGCCCGACAGCGGCCCCCGCGTGGCGCCGCACGCCGAGCAGATCACCTTGCCGCCGCGCACGAGGGTGGGGGCCGGCTGCTGACACGCGCCGCACACCGGGCCGTAGTGCGCGCGGCCGCAGTGGCGGCACACCGTCTCTCCCGACGCCATCGCGGCGCCACACACCGTGCAGTTGTGCATGACCGCGGAGCGTAACCACAGCGCCCATCGGGCGCACGAGGCTACGACTCGCCGAGGAGCTTCGACATCGACGCCTCGTCGGCGGGCGTAAAGGGATACTGCTCGAAGGCGTCGGAGCGCACCCAGCGAAAGTCGTTGACGGCGAGCGCGGCGAGGGTGTCATGCGTGAGCACGCACTCGTAGAGGTGCAGGTCGACGACGTAGCTGTCGTAGGTGTGGCTCACGAACGAGATGAGGGTGCCCACCACCACGCCGGCGCCGAGTCGATGGAGCATCTCGCGCTGCAGCGCCGCTCCGTCGCTCTCGCCCTCCTCGACGCGCCCGCCGGGAAACTCCCACAGGAGCGGGAGCACGGCAGAGCGGCGGCGCTGCGTGATGAGGTATCGCCCGTCGCGCTCGATCACGGCAGCGACAACGCGGATGGTCTTCACGGGCGGGGTCGCTGTGCTCATGGCGGCGCAGATGCTACGCCCCTGCGGGCGCGCTCGGCAATCTTCGCTCGTTCGCGCGCCTACTGCGCCGCGCCGGGGTCGTCGGGCGGAGCGTCTGTCGGTGCGTCGCTCGGGGGCGCGTCGCCGGGGTCGCGCACATTGATCATCGCGCGCGCCGACAGAGAACGCGCGGCCTCGTCGGTGGTGGCGGGATCGACGTCGAGGGTGACGGCCCCCGGCACCGGCG
>CANMAT010000099.1 GCA_947494865.1 Deltaproteobacteria bacterium | reverse complement strand
TCGACCTCGTCGACGTGGCGGCGATGCTGCTCGACGCGCGCGGATCGGTGCTCCGTCTCAACCCCACGGCGCGGGCGCTGCTCGCGCGGGGCGACGGCATGGAGCTCGACGGAGACCGCGTACGATGCGTTCGTCCGAGCGCCGAAGAGAGCTTCCTTCGCGCGCTGCTCGAGGCCGCGAGCGACGAGGCCGCGACGGCCCGCGTGGTGGTGGTGGCGCGCGCGAACGGGCGGCGCCCGCTGCTGCTGTTCCTGTCGGGCGTGCGCCTCGGCGCGGCGGGGCAGCGCGCGGTCGCTGTGCTCGCGCGCGACAGCGACGCGCCGGGCCCGCACACCGAAGACATTCTCAAGCAGCTCTTCGGCCTCACGCCCGCCGAGGCGCGGCTCTGCCTCGCCGTCGCCGACGGGAAGTCGCCCGCCGAGGCGGCGGACGCCCTGGGGTGATCCATCGAGACCGTGCGCACGCACCTGCAACGCGTCTACGAGAAGACATCTACGACGCGTCAGGCCGATCTCGTGCGCCTTGTGCTCGCCGAACTGCCGCCAGCGACCGTTGTGCGGTGACCCAACACCTCCCCGGGTTGCATCCCCTCCGCGGGATCGTGTACCCCCTTGCGCCGTGACCCTACTCACATCGATGGCGCTGCGCTTCGACGGCGCCCGGCTCGAGATCCTCGATCAGCGCCTCTTGCCCGACGAGGAGCGCTGGCTCGACGCGAACGACCCCACGCGCATGGCCGACCACATTCGATGCCTCGCCGTGCGCGGAGCTCCGCTCATCGGCGTGGCCGCGGCGCTCGCCCTCGGGCTCTTCGCGCAGACCGCGGTCACCGATGACCGCTGGCGCGAGGCGGCGGCGCACCTGCGCGCGGCGCGCCCCACGGCCGTCAACCTCATGAACGCCGTCGACCGCGTGCTCGCGGCCTTCGTGCGCGGGGGGCGTTCCGAGGTCACGCGCGAGGCCTTCGCGCTCTTTCACGAAGACGTTCTGCTCTGCGAGCACATGGCCGAGCGCGGCGCGGCCCTCATCGACGACGGCGACGGGGTTCTCACGCACTGCAACGCGGGCGGCCTCGCCACCGTGGGCGTCGGCACCGCGCTCGGGGTGATCGTGCGCGCGTGGCAGCAGGGCAAGCGCATCCACGTGTTCGCCGACGAGACCCGGCCGCTCCTGCAGGGCGCGCGGCTCACGGTGTGGGAGCTCGCGCGGGCGGGCGTACCCCATACGCTCATCACCGACTCGATGGCCTCCATTGTGATGCGCGAGGGCAGGGTGAAGAAGGTCTTTGTGGGCGCCGACCGCGTGGCCCGCAACGGCGATTTCGCCAACAAGGTGGGCACCTACGGGCTCGCCGTGACGGCGCGCTTCCACGACGTGCGCTTCTACCCCGTGGCGCCCTTCACCACCGTCGATGTGGCCGCGAAGAGCGGGCGCGACATCCCCATCGAGGAGCGGAGCGCCGACGAGGTGCGCGGCGTGGCGGGCTCCTTCGGCGCGGTGCGCTGGAGCCCGCGCGCCGTGGGCGTGTTCAACCCCGCGTTCGACGTCACCCCGGCCTCGCTCGTGACGGCCCTCGTGCTCGACCGCGCCGTGCTCTCGCGCGACGACCTCGCGGCCGGGGCGCTCGACCGCCTGTGCGAGGGGTGACGTACCCCGCCGTGCGATGGTAGACCGCGCCGCGATGAAGCCCTGGAGGTTGACCGTCGGTCTCGTGCTCACGTGCGCGGCCGCGCTCGCCCAGCCCGTGCGCCCGCCGCCCGCCGAGACGCCAGGGCGGCCGCCGGGCACGCCCGTTCCCACTGAAGCGCCCGACGACGACGGGCCCGCCGTGAGCGCCGACGCGGGCGCGTGGAACCTCGTCCCCCTCGTCGACGCCGCGACGGTGATCGTGCGCGGGCGCAACCTGCAGATCACCGCGGGCGAGGTCGTGGCGCGCCTCCACGACGCCTCGGGCGCCCTCGAGGAGAGCTACGCCACGCACCCGGAGCTGGTGCAAGAACTCGTCGACCGCATGGTGGCCGACCGCCTCCTCGCCGACGAGGCCCGGCGCCGCGGCCTCGAGGCCGATCCCCTGGTGCGCGCGGCCATCGAGCGCGCCCTCGTGTCACGGCTGCGCGCGCTGGTGATCAACCCCGCGGCCGAGCTCGTGCGCCCCACCGACGACGAGGTGCGCGCCTGGTACGACGCCCACGCCGAGCGCTTTCACGTGCCCGACCGGCGCCGCGCGCGGCTCATCTTTCTCGTCAACCGCCACGACGCGCAGGAGGTGCTGCGCCTCGCGCTCCTCAAGCGCCGCGGCCGCCTGGTGAACGAGTTTCGGCACCTCGCGGCGGAGCACAACGACGACCCGCACCTGCGCTCCATGGCGGGCGACGTGCGAGACCTCACCCCGACCCCGGTGCCCGGCGGCGTCGAGCTCGACCCCGCGGTGCGCGCGGCCGTGTTCGAAATCTCGCACGATGGCGACACCCTCTCGCGCCTCGTCGAGGGCCACCTCCACGACGTCGCGGGCTTCTTCATCGTAAACCTCGTGTCGCGCCGCCGCGGCGAGGAGCGCACCCTGCTCGCGCAGGCCGACTGGATTCGCCTGCGCATTCTCATGGAGCGCCGCGTAAACGCCGAGCGCGAGCGCGTGGCCTCGTACGCGCGGGCGCGCCGCGTCGTCGTCACGCCCATCACCGACGTGTTGCGCTTCGAACCCGGCGCGGGCCTCGACGCGGGCCTCGACGCCGCCGCCGACGCGGGCCTCGACGCCGCCGCCGACGCGCCGCGCGACGCCCCACGCGACGCCCCGCGCGACGCCCCACGCGACGCCCCGCGCGACGCCTTTCACAACGCGCCCCGAAGCTGATACATCGCCCGCCATGCGTTTGATGAAGTTCGGAGGCACGTCCGTCGGAGACGCGGCACGCCTGGCCAACCTGTGTGAGATCGTGCGGGGCGCGCTGCCCCTCGAGCCCGTGGTCGTGGTGAGCGCCGCGTCGAAGGTCACGGACATGCTCCTCACGGCGGCCCGCAAGGCCGCGGGCGGCGTCGTCGAGGTCGAGGCCATCGAGGCGCGCGTCACGGCGCTCTTGCACGCGTTCGGGGTCGACGCCTCGCTGGTCGCGCCCGAGCTCGCGGGCCTCCGCGCGGCCCTCGGCGCCATCGTGGCGCGGGGCGAGGCGAGCGCCGAGCTCACCGACCTCGTGGCCTCCTACGGCGAGCGCATCTCGGTGCGCGGCGTGGCCGCGACGCTCCGCGCGAAGGGCGTCGCCGCGACGCACCACGACGCCTTCGACGTGGGCATGGTCACCGACGACAACTTCGGCGGCGCCGAGCCCCTGCCCGAGAGCGAGGCGCTGCTCCGCGAGGGGGTCACGGCCCTCGTTCGCGCGGGCAAGGTGCCGGTGGTCACGGGCTTCATCGGCCGCGCGCGCGACGGGCGCGTCACCACCCTGGGCCGCGGCGGCAGCGACTACAGCGCGGCCGTCGTAGGCGCCGCGGTCGGCGCCGACGAGATCGAGATCTGGACCGACGTGCCCGGCGTGATGAGCTCCGACCCGCGCGTGGTGCCCGAGGCGCACACCATCCCCGCGCTGTCGTTCGACGAGGCCGCGGAGCTTGCCTACTTCGGCGCCAAGGTGCTGCACCCGAAGACCATTCACCCCGCGGTGCGCCGGGGCATCCCGGTGCGGGTGAAGAACACCTTCGAGCCCGCGCACCCGGGCACGGTGATCACCGCCGCGGGCGACCCCGGGGCCCGCGGCGCGCGCGCCATCGCGCACAAGAGGGGCGTCGCGGTGGTCAACGTGGTGTCGACGCGCATGCTCCTCGCGCACGGGTTTCTCGCGCGCATCTTCGAGGTGTTTGCGCGGCACCGCGTGGTGGTCGACCTCGTGTCGACGAGCGAGGTGAGCGTGAGCTGCACCGTCGACCGCGACGACGGCCTCGACGGCGCCCTCGCGGAGCTCTCGGGCATCGGCGAGGTCTCGGTGGCGCGCGACCGCACGCTGGTCTGCGTGGTGGCCGCGGGGCTCCTGGAGAGCCCCGAGGTGTGCCCGCGTATCTTCGCGGCGCTCGGGCGCGAGCGCATCGCCGTCGAGCTCATCTCGATGGGCGCGAGCGCCATCAACGTGAGCATGGTGGTGGCCGGCGACCGCGGCGACGACGCCGTGCGCGCGCTGCACCGCGAGCTCTTCGGGGTGCGCGCGTGAAGGCGCCCTCGTGGCTCGGCCCCAGGCGCGCGGCGGCCCTCGCCGAGCGCTTCGGCACGCCCTTCTACGCGTACTCGTCGCGGCTCCTGCGGTCGCGCAGCCGGGCGCTCGCGAAGGCCTTCCCCTCGGCGGCGATTCGCTACGCGATGAAGGCCAACGGCAACCCCGCGGTGCTCGAGGTCGTGCGCCGCGCGGGCCTCGGCGTCGACACGGTGTCCCCGTGGGAGGTGCTCCTCGCGCGCGAGGTGGGCTTCCGCAAGAAGCAGATCATCTACTCGGGCAACATGCCCAGCGACGACGACCTCGCGGCGGTGCACCGCGAGGGCGTGATGATCAACCTCGACGCCCTCTCGTCGCTGCGCCGGTACGGCAAGCTCGCGCCGGGCGCGAAGGTCTCGCTGCGGGTGAACCTCGACGTGGGCGGCGGGCACCACCCGCACGTGATCACCGCGGGCTCCGAGAGCAAATTCGGCCTCGCCCCCGAGGAGCTGCCCGAGGCCCGCGCCATCGCGGCGGCGCACAAGCTCCGCATCGTGGGGCTGCACCAGCACATCGGCTCGGGCATCTTCGAACTCGACCTCTTCCTCGACGCCCTCGACCCGCTGCTGGCGCTCCTCGTCGACTTCCCCGACCTCGAGTTCGTCGACGCGGGCGGCGGCTTCGGCGTGCCATACCGCCCCGACGAGCGTCCCATCGACCTCGAGGCCTGGGGTCGGGCCGTCACCGAGCGCTTCGACGTGGCCGCGCGGCGCTACGGCCGCCCCCTGCAGCTCATGCTCGAGCCCGGGCGCTACGTGGTGTGCGAGGCCGGCGTGCTCGTGGCGCGCGTCACCACCGTCAAGCGCACGCGCGACCGGGTGTTTGTGGGCACCGACTCGGGGATGCACCACCTCATTCGCCCGGCCCTCTACCAGTCGTATCACCCCGTGGCCACGTACCCGCTGCGCGAGCGCGCGGCGGAGCGGCTGTTCTTCACCGGGCCCATCTGCGAGAGCGGCGACCTGCTCGCCGAGGAGCGCGCCATGCCCCTGCCCGAAGAGGGCGACCTGGTGCTCGTTGGCAACGCGGGCGCGTACGGCTACGCGATGGCGTCGCACTACAACCTCCGGGCGCGCCCCGCCGAGGTGATGGTCGACGGCGACGACTGGCGCCTCGTGCGCGAGCGCGAGGTGTACCGCGACGTGGTGCGCCGCCGCGACGTCAGGCGCGCGAAGTAGCCCCGCGGATCCACGCGGCGTGGGGCGCCACGCGCACGCACAGCGACCACCGGGCCTCGGCGTAGAGGCTCGCGACGCCCACCACCACGTAGCCTCCGGCGCCGTCGGCGCGCACGAGGGCTCCGCCCGAGTCGCCCGCGGTCATCACGGCGCCGTCGCGCGCGTCGAGGCCGAAGTGACCCGCCCAGGCCGTGGTGACGGTCGCGTCGCCGCGGCGGCGCACGTAGCCCAGGGCCCCGCCCGGCGCGTCGGAGCCGTAGCCTACGAGCGACACACTGTCGCCGGCGCGCCCGTCTCCGAGCGCGAGCGGACGCACCGCGACCCCGTCGATCGAAGGCGTCTCGTCGAGGTCGATGAGGGCGAGGTCGGGGCCGAGCGCCTCGACCGCGGCGGCCGTCACGAACCCGTCGGTGCCGAGCGGGAGCGCATAGTCGAGGTGCGCGCGCGCGTCACCCTCGTAGGGCGCTGACCACGCGTCGGCCGAGCGAAAGCGCACGCGGGCGCGCGGGCCGCGGAGGCAGTGGGCGGCGGTGAGCACGCGGCGTGGCGCCACGAGCACCCCCGAGCCGTTGGGGAGCTGTGCCACGGCGAAGAGGGCCCCCGCGTCGTCGGCGACGCCGCCGAGGCTCACGGGGTGAACGTGTGCTTCTTGTAGGTTACGCCCGCGAGCTTCTTGAAGCGCGTGGCGGCGTTGCTCTCGAGCTCGAGGGCGAGGGTGACGGTGGTGCCCGTGGAGGGCGCGAGGTCGACCCACGTCTGGTCGAGCCACCAGTGCTCCGACCAGCTCTTGGGGTCTTGCGACTGCGCGACGATGGCGACGAGCGCGCCCGCCGCGTTGGTGATCGAGAAGTACTTCGTGAGCCCGGGGAGAAAGCCCGGATTGGTCGCGGTGACCACCGCGTGGGCGCGCGCCGTGAGGTGGGCCGGGGGCGCGTAGTCGCCTTGCTTGGAGCCGACCTTCTTCACCGCGAGGGCGGTCGGCTGGGCGAGGGTGGCGAGGTCGGGGCCGAGGTACCAGCTCTCGAGCGCCGGTGTCGCCGGGTCAGTCCACACGGCCGCGTCGGCGGGGAGCGCCGCGTTCGATTTCCAGAACGCGATCCAACCGGGGTCTACCTGTCCGGGGCGTGCTTGTGCGAGGTTCATCGCTTCGTCTTTCATGGTGTGATAGCTCCCCCTCCGGGAGTACACGCTCGACGGCGCGGCGATCAAATTCGTCGCACGGCTCTCGCAACAGATCAGAGGCGCTCGGCACGTATCCTGCGAAGAGGTGCACGCTCATGAACAACAAGACGCTCGTTCGAACCCTCTCTCTGCTCGCTCCGGTGATGGTCGCGCTGGCGATCACGGCCGCTCCTCGCGACGCGCACGCGCAGTTTCGCGCCGGCGCCTACCTCGGGTATCAACGCATCTCCGGGGGCGGCAACGCGAGCGGCACCTTTCTCGCGCGCGCCGAGGCCACGGTGGGCTTCATTCCGTGGCTCCAGGCCGGCCTCTACGGCGAGTCGCTGAGCCCCTTCAGCGAGGGTAAAACGGGCTGGGGCCTCGGCGCCGTGGCCACGCTGCGCCCCATGCTCCCGGGCACCACCATCGACCCCATGGGGTACGCCTCGATCGGGTATCAGCGCGCGCCGGTGGGTTCGGTGTTCGCGGGCGGTCCGCTCTTCGAAGTGGGCGCGGGGCTCTCGTGGCACGTGATCCCGCTGCTCGACCTCGAGCTCCGCGGCGGCTACGTGGGCCTCTTCGACGCCAACGGCCTCCACGGCTTCTCGGCCGCGGTGGGCCTCTCGCTGCACCCCTGAACAGGCGCGCCCTCGCGGGTGATACTGTCTCCTACCCGCTCATGACACCGCTCCCCGACAACGACGCGCTCGGCATCACCCCCCTCCAGCGCGAGGCCTTCGCGGCGCTCGCGCTCCCCCGGGGCCGCGCCGGGCGCGTGGTGGGCGAGGCCAAGGGCGAGTACCGCGTGTGGGCCGACGGGGTGGAGCACGCGGCCGCCTGCGCGAGCAAGCTCTCCGGGCGCGCCGCGGGGCGCGGTGAGCTCCCCGCCGTGGGCGACTGGGTGGCGCTCGACGCGTCCGACGCGGCCGCGCCGCGGGTGGTGGCCCTCCTGCCGCGGGCGACGAAGTTCTCGCGCAAGGCCGCGGGGCACCGCGACGACGAGCAGGTGGTGGCGGCCAACGTCAACGTGGCGCTCATCTCGGCGGGCCTCGACGGCGATTTCAACCTCCGTCGGCTGGAGCGCTACCTCGCGGTGGCGTGGGAGAGCGGCGCGACCCCCGCGGTGCTGCTCACCAAATGCGACCTCGCCGACGACCTCGCCGCGCGCGTCGCCGAGGCGCGGAGCGTCGCGGGGCGGGCCGCGGTCATCGCCACGAGCGCGCGCACCGGGGAGGGGGTGGCGGCGGTGCGGGCGCTCCTCGCGCCGCGGGTCACGGTGGCCTTCATGGGCTCGTCGGGCGTGGGCAAATCTACGCTGGCCAACGCCCTGCTCGAGCGCGACGCGCAGCGCACGCAGGACGTGCGCGAGCACGATCAGCGCGGGCGCCACACGACGACGCACCGCGAGCTCTTCGTGCTGCCGTCGGGGGCGCTGCTCATCGACACGCCGGGCATGCGCGAGCTGCAGCTGTGGGACGTGTCGCGCGGCCTAGACGCGGCGTTCGAAGACGTCGCGGGCCTCGTGGCGCGGTGCCGCTTCAGCGACTGTGGGCACGGCGCCGAGCCGGGGTGCGCGGTGCGCGAGGCCCTGGCGTCGGGGGCCCTCGACGGCGCGCGCTACGCGAGCTGGCAGAAGCTCTCCGAAGAGGCCGCGCGGGTGCGCGAAATGCGCGCTGCGAAGGCCCGCGCCGCGACGCGGGGGCGGCCGCCGCGCGATCGGTAGACCGAGACGGGCGGCGCGCTGGTGGCGCGGGGCTGACTGCTCTATGTTCCGCGCTTCGAATGGACAATCACGACCTGACATGGCACGCGAGACCTGCGGATGAGATCGCGCGCACCCGCGGCACGGACCTCGCGCGCGGCCTCGGGCCCGACGACGTGCAGCGGCTGCGGGCGGAGTTTGGCTACAACGCGCTCCCAGCGCCGCCGAAGCCCTCGGTGCTCAAGCAGCTGCTCGGACAGTTTCTCAACCCGCTGGTGGGCACGCTGCTGGCGGCGGCGGCCATCGCGGTCGGCGTGGCGGTGTGGGGCTCCGAGGGTGGCAGCGGCCTGTCTCGCTTCAGCGACGCCATCGCCATCTTGACCATCGTGGTGGTGAACGCGCTCATCGGGTTCTACCAGGAGAAGAAGGCCGAGAAGGCCCTCGACGCGCTGCTCAAGCTGTCGGCGGCGAAGTGCAAGGTGCTGCGGGCCGGCGAAGAGCTGGTGACCGACGCGCGCGAGCTCGTGCCCGGCGACGTGGTGCTGCTCGAGGCGGGCGACAAGGTGCCCGCCGACCTGCGGCTCATCACCGCGACGGAGCTCCAGACGATCGAGGGTGAGCTCACGGGCGAGAGCACGCCCGTGGAGAAAGACGCCTCTACGCGCCTCGCGGCCGTGACGCCCCTCGGCGACCAGATGACCATGGTGTTCTCGGGCACCACGGTGGTCAACGGCGACGGCCGCGGGCTGGTGGTGGCCACGGGGCGCGACACGCAGGTGGGCCGCGTGGGGCGCATGCTCGCCGACGTAGAGAAGCACAAGTCGCCCCTCGAGGAGCGCCTCGACGATTTCGGCACGCGCATCTTGTGGATCACCGTGGCGCTCAGCGCGACGCTCTTCGCCATCGGGGCGATCAAGGGCACGGTGCCGTGGCACGTGCTCCTGCTCACGGCGGTGAGCGTCGCGGTGGCGGTGATCCCCGAGGGGCTGCCGGCCATCACCTCGATCACGCTCGCGCTGGGGATGCAGCGCATGGCGCAGCGCGGGGCCATCATTCGCAAGCTCGCCGCGGTGGAGACCCTCGGGTGCGCCACGGTGGTGTGCTCCGACAAGACGGGCACCCTTACGCGCAACGAGATGACGGTGCGCGCCATCGCGGTCGACGGCCACGAGCTCGCGGTGACGGGCGAAGGGTACGGCGACCGCG
>CANMAT010000098.1 GCA_947494865.1 Deltaproteobacteria bacterium | reverse complement strand
GTGGCGATGCCCAGGAGCTGCGCGGTGAGGCGCTTGTCGCCCTGCGTGGCGCGCAGCGTCTCGCGGATCACGGTGCGCTCGATCTCCTCGAGGGGCGTGCCGATGCTCACCACGATCTCGCTGCGGGCGCGCTCGTTCTCGACGATCTGCCGCGGCAGGTCGGCGAGGTCGATGAGGTTCGAGCGCGAGAGCACCACGGCGCGCTCGAGGGTGTTCTCGAGCTCGCGTACGTTGCCCGGCCACGCGTAGTGGGCGAGCTTCTCGATGGCCGCGGGGCTCACCGTGAAGGGGCCCTTGTTGTTGCGCTGGCCGAACACCTTCACGAAGTGCTCGACGAGGAGGGGCACGTCGCCGGGCCGCGAGCGCAGCGGCGGCGCCGTGATGGCGATCACGTTGAGGCGATAGTAGAGGTCTTCGCGGAAGCGCCCGGCGGCCACCTCGGCGGAGAGATCACGGTTGGTGGCGGCCACGATGCGCACGTCGGCCCGCTGCGTGCGGCCGCCGACGGGCTCGTACTCGCCCTCTTGCAGCACGCGCAGGAGCTTCACCTGCACCGAGGCCGACAGCTCGCCGATCTCGTCGAGGAAGAGCGTGCCCCCCTTGGCCTGCGCGAAGCGGCCTTCGCGCTTGGCCACCGCGCCCGTAAAGGCCCCGCGCTCGTGGCCGAAGAGCTCGGCCTCGAGGATGCTCTCGGGGATGGCCGCGCAGTTGACCCCCACGAAGGGCCCCGACGCGCGCTGCGACTTCGTGTGAACGTAGCGCGCGAGGAGCTCCTTGCCCGTGCCCGACTCGCCGAGGATGAGCACCGTGGCCACCGACGGCGCCGCCTGCGCGGCCACCTCGAGCACCTGCCGCAGGGCGGGGCTGTTGCCGATGATCTCGCGCTTGCGCAGCTGCGAGATCTCTTCGCGCAGCGTGCGGTTCTCGGCGACGAGGGAGCTCTTCTCCATGGCCTTGGCCACCGTCTTGAGAATGTGCATGCGCTTGAGGGGCTTCTCGACGAAGTCGTAGGCCCCCGCGCGCATCGCCTCGACGGCCGTCTCGACGGTGCCGTAGGCGGTCATCAAGATCACCTCGGTCTCGGGTGACACCGTCTTGATGGCCTTCAACAGGTCGATGCCCGACAGGCCGGGCATCATGAGGTCGGTGAGTACGATGTGCGCCCGCTGCTTGCGCAGCACCTCGAGCGCCGCGCGCGCGTCGGGCGCCGTGAGCACCTTGTAGTCTTCCTTCGAGAGCAATCGCTCGAGCGACTCGAGGTTCGATCGGTCGTCTTCCACCACAAGCAGGGTCGTCTCGGCGGGCGTCACGTTGGCGTGAGTGTACCAACGACGCGCACCCCGCGGGGCATTCCCCCGCCCGCGCGAGGGGCAATGTCTGGTAGAGGTGCGCGCGATGGAAGCCCCCGTGCTCTACGAAGACCGTGACGTGCTCGCCGTGGCCAAGCCCGCGGGCGTGGTGGTGATCCCCGCGCGCAACGAGGAGGCCGCCCTCTCGCTGCGCCACCGCCTCGAGGCCTCGCGGGGAGAGCCCCTCTGGGTGGTGCACCGCATCGACCGCGACACGTCGGGCGTGGTGCTCTTCGCGCGCAACGCCGAGGCCCACCGCGCCCTCTCGCTCGCGTTCGAACAGCGCCTCGTCGAGAAGACCTACCTCGCCCTCACGCGCGGCGCCCTCACGCCCCGCGAGGGCGCCATTACCCTCGCGCTCCACACCGCGCGCAAGGGCAAGATGCGCCCCGCCTTCCCCGGTGAGGTCGGCTCCCTCGAGGCCTCGACGGGGTACCGCACCCTCGACGTGTGGACCACCGCCGCGGCCGCCGTGGCCCTCGTGTCGCTCACGCCCAAGACGGGGCGGCAGCACCAGCTCCGCGTGCACCTCCGCGCGATGGAGACGCCCCTCCTCGTCGACCCGCTCTACGCCCGCAACGAGCGCGTCGACGCGCGCGCGCTGGGCCTCGACGACGACGCGGCCATCGCGCGCCTCACGCTCCACGCGGCGGCGCTGGAGGTGCCGCGGCCCGACGGGAGCGGCCGTCTGCGCGTCGAGGCTCCCCTCGCCGACGACCTCGCGGCCTTCGTCGCGGCGCTCACGAAGGCCCGCGCCGCGGCTACGTGAAGCGCGCGAGCGTGGCGCGGAGCTGGTCGAAGTCTACGGGCTTCACCAGGTGCGCGAGGAAGCCCGCCGCGGCCGAGCGCGCGCGGTCGAGGTCTTGCCCGTAGCCCGTGAGCGCCACGAGGCGCGCGCGGCGGTGCTGCGGGTGCGCCGCGATGCGACGCGCGAGCTCGTAGCCGTCCATCACCGGCAGCCCGAGGTCGAGCACGGCCACGTCGGGGTCGAAGCCCTCGGCCTCGCGCAGCGCCGAGGGGCCGTCGTGGGCCACGCGCGTGGTGTAGCCCCACTGGGCGAGGGCGTCGGCGAGCAGCACGGCGGCGTCTTCGTTGTCGTCGACGACGAGCACCCGCTGTCCCGCCGCGGCGCGGGCGGGGGCCGCGGGGCTCTCCTGCGAGGGCGCCTCGCGGGCCTCGGGCGACGCCACGCGGGGGAGGCGCACGGTGAACTCGGCGCCCATGCCGCGGCCCTCGCTCGCGGCCGACACCGCGCCGCCGTGAAGCTCCACGAGGCTGCGCACGATGGCGAGGCCGAGCCCGAGGCCGCCCTGCGAGCGGTCGAGGGCCTGGCGCTCCTGCGCGAAGAGTTCGAACACGCGCGGGAGCATCTCGCGCTCGATGCCCATGCCCGTGTCGCGCACGCGCACCGCGACGTGGGCGCCCTCGACGCCCGCGCTCACCGTGATGCGCCCGCCGGCCTTGCTGTACTTGGCCGCGTTGGTGAGCAGGTTCGAGAGCACCTGCGCGAGGCGCCCGGGGTCGGCGTCGACGCAGAGGCCCTCGCGCGCCACGTCGACCACGAGCGCGTGGCGGTGCTGCTCGAGCAGCGGCGAGGCCATCTCGACGGCGCGGGCGAGCACGTCGGCCACCTCGACGCGCGCGCGCTTGAGCTGCACCTTGCCGCGCGTGATGCGCGACACGTCGAGCAGGTCGTCGACGAGGCCGACGAGGTGCTTCACCTGCCGCTCGATGATGGCCCGCTCGCGCGTGGCGCCCTCGACGCCGCGCAGGTGCATGAGCTGCAGCGCCGTGAGAATGGGCGCCAGCGGGTTGCGGAGCTCGTGGCCCAGCATGGCGAGAAACTCGTCTTTCGCGCGGTTGGCGAGCTCGGCCTCGCGGCGCGCCCGCGCCACCTCGCCGCGCATGCGCGCCCGCAGGAGCAGGGCCTCGACGCGCACCTCGAGCTCGCGGGCCGAGAAGGGCTTGACCAGGTAGTCGTCGGCGCCGGCCTGCAGGCCCACCACGCGCGACTCCTCGCCCGCGCGCGCCGTGAGCATGAGCACCGGGAGGTCGCGCGTCTCGGGGTCGGCCCGCAGCGCTTGCAAGAGCCCGAAGCCGTCGAGGTCGGGCATCATCACGTCGGTGATGACCAGGTTGGGGCGGGCGCGGGCCACCCTGCGCAGGGCCTCGGCGCCGTTGGCCACCGCGGTGACGCGCCACCGCGCGCCCAGCAGCCGGCGGATGTAGTTGCGCATGTCGGCGTTGTCGTCGGCGAGGAGCACGCACTCGCGCGCGTCGTCGGCGCCCGGCTCCTCGGGGTCGAGCGGGAGCTCGCCGGGCGCGTCGTCGGGGAGCCAGCGCAGGGCGGCCTCGACGAAGGCGTTGCTGCCGCGCGGGGGGACCGGGGCCGGGGCCTCGCGCACGTGCTCGGGGGGCAGGTGGGCGCGCCCCATGGGGATGCTCACGGTGAAGGCGCTGCCGCGGCCCACCTCGCTCTCGACGCGCACGGCGCCGCCGTGGAGCTTCACGAGCTCGAGCACGAGGGCGAGGCCGATGCCCGTTCCCTCGTGGGTGCGGCTGCGCGACCCCTCGATGCGGTGGAAGCGTTCGAAGACCCGCGGGAGTTCGGCCTCGGGGATGCCGCCGCCGGTGTCGCGCACCACGATCCGGGCGCGGTCGCCGTCGCGCCGCACGGTGACCGCGATCTCGCCCTCGTGCGTGAACTTGAACGCGTTGGAGACGAGGTTGAGCACGACCTTCTCCCACATCTCGCGGTCGACGTAGACCGGCGCGTCGAGGGGAGGGCAGTCGACGACGAGGCGCAGGCCCGCGCGCTCCGTCGCCGACCGGAACACGCTCGCGAGGTCGGCCGTGTAGGACGACAGGTCGATGGGCTCATACGACGCCCGTCCTCTGCCGGCCTCGATGCGTGAGAAGTCGAGCATGGTGTTCACCAGCCGTAGGAGTCGTTGCCCGTTGCGGTGCACGAGCGCGAGCTGGACGCGCGTGTCGGTGGGCAGGTCGTCGCGCCCGGTCAGGTCGCTCAGGGGTCCGAGCATGAGGGTGAGCGGGGTGCGAAACTCGTGGCTCACGTTGGAGAAGAAGGCCGTCTTGGCGCGGTCGACCTCGGCGAGCGCCTCGGCGCGGCGGCGCTCGGCCTCGTAGGCGCGCGCGTTGGCGAGGCCCGCGGCGATCTGCCCGACGAAGAGCCCCACGAAATCGCGGTACGCGGCGTCGAGGGGGCGGTACGGGTCGAGGCCCGCGATGAACACCCCCGCGGGGGGCTTCGACCCGCGCTGCGCGATGGGCACCACGAGGGCGTGGCGGGCGGGCGTGTCCCACGGGCCGCCGGGCCACGTGAGGTGCGGCGCGAGCGGGGTGACCGCCGCGGGCGCGCCGCGGGCGAGCGCGTTGGCGAGGGGCCACGGCGATTCGTGGGCGTCGAGCTCGATCGCGGCGGGGGCCGACGGGTGCCCCTCGGCGAGGCCCGTGCGAGCGCGCAGCACGGCGCGGCGCTTGTCGTCGAAGTGCCACGCGAGGGAGAACGGGATGTCGCGCGCGTCGCCGGCGAGGCAGCACTCGACGGCGGTGTACACCTCGTCGACCGAGTGCGTGGCGGCGAGGCGCGCGGCGAGGTCGCGCAGGAGCGAGAGGCGCCGCTCGCCGAGGATGCGCTCGGTCTCTTCGGTGACGACGCAGAGCATGCCGCGCGTGGCGCCGTCGTCGTCGAGGAGGGGGCTGTACGAGAACGTGTGGTAGGTCTCTTCGGGGAAGCCGCTGCGCTCGAGCACGAGCATGAGCCCCTCGTCCCACGTGGCCTCGCCGGTGCGCTGCACGAGGTCGATGCGCGGGCCGATGGTGGGCCAGATCTCGCTCCAGACGTCGCGCGCCGAGGCCCCGAGGGCCCGCGACTGCTTGATGCCCAGCGTCGGCGCGTACGCGTCGTTGTAGAAGAACGTCAGCGCGTGGCCCCACCCGAGCCACATGGCGTGGCGCGACGTGAGCACCATGCGCACGGCGCTGCGGAGCGTGGCGGGCCACCCGCCGGGCTCGCCCAGCGGCGACGACGCCCAGTCGTGGCTGCGCATGCGGGCGGCCATCTCGCTGGCGCCTACGAAGAGAGAGGGCCCCGTGGCGGGCGCGTCGGGGCCGTGAGGTGGCATCGCGCCCGATGCTCTGGTACCGCGGCCTGCGAACGGTAAGCGTTGCGCCCCTGCGATCTTGGTATTTGCCTACATAAACGAAAGATCAGAACGCCCGAAGCTACCGGCGGAGAAGTTCGTTGCAGGCTACGCGCCGCGCGCGGCGAGGAGGCTCTGGAGCCGGTCGAACTCGACGGGCTTGACCAGGTAGGTGTCGCAGCCTGCCTCGGTGGCGCGGGCGACGTCTTCTTCGCGTGAGTAGCCCGACATCGCGATGATGTAGGGCCGCGCGCCCGCGGGCGACGCGCGGAGCAAGCGCGCGACCTCGAGGCCGCTGAAGCCCGGGAGCGACAGGTCGAGGAGCACCACGTCGAAGTCGCCCCGCGTCGCTGTGGCGAGGGCGCCGGGGCCGTCGGCGGCGCTCTCGACGGTGTGGCCGAAGAGGGTGAGGAGCTCGACGGTCATCTCGTTGAGGTCGGCGTCGTCTTCGACGACGAGCACGCGGAGCGCGCGCGTGTTGGGCGCGCGCTGCGGAGGGGCGTTGGGGCTGCGGGGGCCATCCATCACGGGCGCGTGCTTCGCTGCCTGGGGGCGACGGAGCCATCGCCGCGCGCCACGCGGCGGCTCATCGCACCGCGAGGAGTTCGACCTCGAACACCAGCGTTGCGCCGCCCGGAATGAGCGCCCCCGCCCCGCGCGCGCCGTACCCCAGCTCGGGGGGAATGGTGAGCTTGCGTCGGCCGCCCACCTTCATGCCGGCCACGCCGCGGTCCCACCCCTGAATGACCCGCCCCGCGCCCAGCGGAAACGAGAAGGGGCGGCCCCGGTCGAGCGACGAGTCGAACTTCGTGCCGTCGGTGAGCCAGCCCGTGTAGTGCACGTCGACGGTCTTGCCCGTCACGGCCTCGGCGCCGCTCCCAGCCTGGAGGTCTTCGATCTGCAGGTCTGCCATAGGTGACTGCACGCTCGCACGGGCCGCGCGCGTGCGTCTACCGCAAACACGCGCACCTGCCTCGGGAGCCGCGCCCGGTCGCGCTCGGCGCGGGCGCCGAGAGGAGGGGCTCGAGGTACGTCCCCACCGCGTGCTGTGTGTGCGACCATGCGCCCATGGTGAGCCCCATGAGCGCCCGCGAGATCGTCGATGAAGAGCGCGTCGAGCCCCCGGTTTCGCAAGGCACGCTGCGGAGCGCCGACGGCGCCGCGCTGCCGCTCGACCGCACCGAGGTCGAGGCGCGCGTGGGCGGCCCGCTGGCGGATGTGACCGTGCGTCAGCGGTTTCGCAACGACCGCGGCGTGGCCATCGAGGCGGTGTACCTGTTTCCGCTGCCGCCCGAGGCGAGCGTGTACGCGATGCGGTTTCGCATCGAAGACCGCGTGGTCGAGGGCGTGGTGAAAGAGAAGGCCGCCGCGCGAAGAGACTACGAGGCCGCGCTCGCCGAGGGGCGCGCCGCCACGCTCCTCGAAGAAGACCGCCCGGCGCTCTTCACCCTCTCGGTCGCCAACGTGGCCCCGGGCGCGGTCATCGAGGTCGAGCTGTCGTATCAAGACCTGCTTCCCTACGACGACGGGCGGTGGCGCTTCTTGTTTCCGATGGTGGCGCCCGCGCGGTACCGCGAGGGGAGCGGTGACGCTCCGCGCTCGCGAGATCCCTCGCGCGAAGCCGACGTGACCGTGTCGGTGCGCTTCTCGGAAGAGACCCGCGTCGAGGAGCTCTCGTCGCCCTCGCACCTGGTCTCGATCGAGCGCGACGCCGACGGCGCCCTGCGCGCGCGGCTGCGCCTCGACGGCCCGGTGGCCAACCGTGATTTCTCGCTCACCTGGCGCGCCGCCGAGGAGGGCGTGCGCCCGTGGCTCTTCGTCGAGCGCGCCCCCGCCGCGCAGGGCGCGTTTCTCCTCGTGCTCACGCCGTCGGCCTCGCGCGCGACCACCGAGCGGGCGGGGGCCGAGGGCGACCTCAAGGCCGTGCGCTGCGGCAACTGCGGCGGCGTGGTGCGCGACCTCTCGGCCGTGCGTGACATCCCCGGCCTCGGCCCGGTGGTGCCGTGCGCGTTCTGCGGCGCCGTGCTCGCGCCCGGCGTCGACGTGATCACCGCGCCGCGGCGCCCCCGCGATGTGCTCGTGCTCGTCGACCGCTCGGCCTCGATGCGCGGCGCGCAGGGCCAGTGCGTCGCCGCGGTGCGCGCGGTGCTCGGCGCGCTCGCGCCCGGCGACGCCGCCCAGGTGGCGGTGTTCGACCACGACCGCGAGGCGCTCGACGGCCGCGCGTGGCGCTTCGTTCCCCTCTCGCCGGAGCTCGTCGCGCAGGCCGTGTCGTTCGTAGAATCGCACGGCCCGCGCGGCGGGTCGGAGCTCGAGGCGGCCCTCGCGATGTCGTCGGCGATCGCCCCGCGCGAGGGGCGCACGCGCGTGGTGGTGCTCGTGAGCGATGTGAGCGCGGGCAACGAGGCGCGGCTCCTGCGCAGGGCTCCAGAGCTTCTCGGTGCGGGCGCGCGGCTCTTCGTGCTGGGCGTCGGAGAGGGCGTCGACCGCAGGCTCGCCGAGCGCCTCGCGCGCGCGGGCGGCGGCGTGGCCGAGGTGCTCCCCGCGGGGGCGGGCGCGGTCGAGGCGCTGGCGCGCTTCGGGCGGCGCGTGCGCGAGGCGGGCCCGGTGCTCACCGACATCGCGCTCTACTGGGAGGGCGCCGCGATGGAGGCGCTCGAGCCCGCGGCGGTGCCCGACCTCTACGGCGGAGAGGCGCTGCGCGTGCTCGGGCGCTTCGGCGGAGCGGGCGCGACGCGGCTCGTGATCACCGCGCTCACCGCGGAGGGAAAGCCCTTCCGGCAAGAGCTTTCGGTGAGCCTTCCGGCGGAGAGCAAGCAGGCGCCGGGCCTCGAGCGCGCGTGGGCGCGGCGCCGCGTCGAGCGCCTCGCCGAGCGCAGCGACCGCGAGCCCGCGGACCCGTCGCACGCCGCCGAGGGGCTGCGGCTGTCGCTCGCGTGGTCCATCGTGGGGCGCTGGACGTCGCTCGTGGCCGAGGACAAGAAGGTGAGCGTGGGGCCGCGGCGCGCGCGCAAGGCGACGCTGTACCTCAACGGCGCGCTGCCGCTGCTCTCCCTCGACGGCGCGCGGCGCACGCTCGGCCGCGGCCCCGAGGCCGACCTGCACATCGACGAGACCAACGTGAGCCGCCTCCACGCGGAGATCGTGTTCGACGGCGCGTCGTTCGTGCTGCGCGACCTCGCGTCGACCAACGGCACGCGCGTCGATGGCGAGACGGTGCGCGAGGTCGCCCTCCGCGACGGCGCCGTCATCGCGGTGGGCTCGTGGAAGATCCACGTGGTGTTCTCCACCGGCGAGGCGCCCGACGGGTTCTTCGAGTACATCCCGACGCAGCGCGCGGTCGACGCGTCGAGCGGCGAGGCCGGCCGTCGCGGCGCGGCCGTGCACGCGTCGGAGCACGCGTCGCTCGAGGGGCCGATGCTGCGCGCCGCCGCGCCGAAGGGGCACTTCGACGGGAGCATCCCGCTGCCCGCCGCGGCCCCCGCGAGGGCCCCGATGGGCGCGAGCGCGTCGATCCCGATGGGCGTCCCCGGCGCGGGCCCGCCGCCTTCGTTCGGCGCGCCGGGCGGACCCCCGAAGGGAGCGCGTCCGATGGCACCCGCGCCGATGGCGCCTCCGCCCGTGATGGCGCCGTCTCCGATGGTGCCCATGATGGCGCCTTCACCCATGAGGCCGAGCATGCCCATGCAGGGCGCCGCGCCGATGGCACCTCCGCCGGGGATGGCGCCTCCGCTCTCGAGGGGCCCTGTGCCCGTGATGGCGCCTGCGCCGATGGGCGCCGCCCCGATGGCACCTGCGCCGATGGGCGCCGCGCCAATGGGGCCGATGCCCCTCACGACGGGCTCCCTGGGCCCGATGCCCTCGGGCTTCGCGCCGCCGCCCGGCGTGTTCGGGCCCCCCGCGAGCGCCTCGCACGCTCAGCCGCACGCGCCGAGCGCGCCGCAGGTGCCCGTGCGCGCGCCGGGCTCCGAGGCGTACCCCGAGCATGAACTCCGATGGCTCTCGACGCGCCTCCG
>CANMAT010000097.1 GCA_947494865.1 Deltaproteobacteria bacterium | reverse complement strand
GGCGAGAAGGTGCGCTTCTACCACGGGAGCGCGCGGCTCCTGGAGCCCTCGGAGATCGCCGAAGAGCTCGAAGACCGCCTGAACGACGAGCAGATCCTGCGACGCGAGGCCGAGGAGCGCGCTGCCGCCGAGGCCGCGAAGCGGAGCGACCTCGAAGCGCAGCTCGCGCAGATGCGCGAAGAGCTGGAGCGTCTGCGAGGCCGCTGAGGGAGCGCTCCGTTACACCCGCACCAGGTCGCCCTCCCAGCCCTTCAATTCGCGCTTCAGGATCTTGCCCGTCGGGTTCGCCGGGAGCCCCTCGACAAAAGCCCACTCGCGCGGAACCTTCGGCCCCGACAGGCGCTCGCGGCACCACGACTTGAGCTCCGCGGCCACCGTGGGCAGATGCGCGTTCTCTTCGCGCAGCACCACGAACGCGCGCAGGCGCTCGCCCCACTCTTCGTCCGCCACGCCGATCACCGCCACCTGCGACACGCCGGGGTGCGCCTCGATCACGGCCTCGACCTCCGCGGGGTAGATGTTCGTCCCGCCGGAGATCACCATGTCGCGGCGCCTCCCCACGATCATGTAACGCCCCGCGGCGTCGACCGTCGCGAGGTCGCCGACGCTGAAGTGCCCGTCGCGCACCGACGAGCGCGTGGCATCGTCGTCTTCGTGGTAGCCCTCCACGAGCATGCGGCTCTTTGCGTAGAGCTCGCCCACTGCGCCCGCGGGCACGTCGTGGCCCTCGTCGTCGAGAAGGCGAATCGACACGCCGTGCAGCGCGCGCCCGATGGTGCCCGGCAGCGCGCGAAGATCATCGGGCGTGGCCGTGGTGACGAGCCCCGTCTCGGTGGCGCCGTAGAAGTTGTAGAGCACCGGGCCCAGGCGATCGAGCGCGCGCGCGGCCACCGTGGCGGGCAATTGCGCGCCGCCGCAGAGCACCACGCGCAGCGAGTCGAGGTTGGCCCGCGCGAGCGTCTCGTCGGACAGCGCCATGAGCCGGTGCAGCATCGTCGGAACGAGCGCCGTCGTGGTGACCCGCTCGCGCGCCACGGTGGCCAGAAAGCGCTCGGCGTTGAAGTCGCGCTCGATCACCACGCAGCCGCCCATCATGAGCGACATCGACGCGAAGCCGAGGCCCGTAGAGTGATAGAGCGGGCACACGCAGAGGTGAACGTCGCCGCGCTTGAGCGTCACGCGCTCCATGAAGGCGAGAAAGCCCAGCACCTGCCCGGTGCCGAAGCGCCGCACGGCTCCCTTGGGCCTCCCCGTGGTGCCCGAGGTGTAGATCACCACGGCGCCGTCTTCGCCGTCGAGGTCGCGGTCGGGCCACGAGGCGAGCAGCGAGTTGTACCCGTGGTGCGGCGCCGCGTCGCCGCCCACCGCGAAGAGGTTGGCGAGCGGGAGGTCGGGACACTCGCGCTGCGCGGCCTCGATGGCCGGGGCGAGGTCGTGTTCGAAGAACACCGCGCGCGCCCCCGAGTGCTTGAAGAGGTACGCGAGCTCGTGCGGCGTGGAGCGCCACGACACGCTCACCGCCGAGCCCCCGAGGCGGCTCATCGCGGCCTCGATTTCGAAGAACTCGGGGCGGTTGTGGAGCACCAGGGCCACCGCGGTCTTGCGCCCGATGCCCCTGCGACGGAGGCCCGACGCGAGCTGATCGATGCGCCGATCGACCTCGCCGAAGGTCATGCGACGACCTTCGAACACGAACGCGGGCTCGCGCGGCTCGTTGGCGGCCCGCACGCGAAAGATCGTCGAGATGCCCGCGCGCCCCTGCGCCAGGAGCCTCGCGCCCACCGCGGCCCCCCGGGGCTTGAGGTGCCCCGCCGAGCCCGACTCGACGAGCACCCTCGCGACCACCTGCGCCCAACCCGTGACTTCTCTCGCGGCGTCGATCACCATGCACATGCTTTCAATGACGCCCGCATCGTTCGTCAAGGCCCACCGTGTCGCCACCCTCGCCGCCGCGCTCGCGCTCTCGTGCGCAACGGCGCGCCCCGCGCCGACAACATCTCCCGCGCCCAACGTGGTGATGCCCGCACCCGACGCCCAGCCCGAGGCGCCCGCGGAGCCTCGCCGCGCGCAGGTGCTGGTGGCCCCGACGGCCGCCGAGCTCGACGCGCTGCGGCCGCTGTTCGCGCGGGGGCCGGTGTTCATGGTGCGCAACCCCGACGGCGGGGCCGAGGCGCGCATCACGATTCTCACGCGGGTGAACGCGAGCGCCGCCGCGATGCGAAGGGTGATCACCACGCCGGGCGAGTACGGCACCTTCATGCCCATCTTGCGCACCGTCGACGTGCTCTCGTCGCACGGGTCGCGCACGGCGTTTCGCTTTCACGTCGCCGCGCCCCTCTTCGACGTGACCGCCCTCTCGGCGATGAACGACGTGAGCGAGCGCCGCGTCGACGTGGCCATCACGCAGTCGGAGACGGGCCCCGGCGGCTCGCGCTGGGACCTCACGCCCGACGGCGAGGCCTCTTCGATCGTGTCGCTCACCACCTGGGGCGACCCCTCGCAGGGCCACTGGATTCTCCGTCAGGTGGCGCGCCGCTCGCCGTCGGCCATCGCGGGGATGAACATCTCCGTCGACACGGTGCTCGCGCTCGGCGCCGCGCGCCGCGCGGAGATTGTGTCAGGGCACAACCTCCCGGTGCGCCCCGCCGAGGGCATCGCGCCCGCGGGCGAGCTCGCGCCGCCGGAGCCCGGCGCGTGGCAGGGCCTCACGCGCGACGCCACGGTGCTCTCGATGCTGGTCACGCCCGAGGGGGCCATTCGCCAGGCCACCGTGGCCGCGTGGACGCCCGCCGCGCCCGCCGCGGTGCTCGCGCGCCTGCGCGACGTGCCCAACTTCAGCCGCGTGTGGGGCTCGTACCGCGAGGTGACGCTCCTGCCGGGGCAGACGATGTCCGACGCGGGTCCGGTGCGGTTTCGCGTGGTGCTCGACACGCCGCTCACGCACCTCGAGGGCGAGCAGGTGATGCGCTCCGAGGGCAACGTGGTGTGGCACGACGGCGTCGCGGGCGACCTCGTCGACAGCGGCCACCGGTGGGACGTGCTCGACGCCCCCGGCGGCGGCTCCTACGTGATGCTCACGGGCGCGTCGGACTACAACCGCGCGGGGTGGATCACCCGCACCCTCATGGCCCGCGACACGTGGCTCATGGCGGGCTTCGCGGGCTCGTGGAAGATCGTGTGGCTGCGCAACCTGCTCCGCGGTCTGTAGTGTGGCGTGATAGCGTGCCCGCCGTGGCACCGTCGTCGCGCGCGCTGTGTTCGCTCACGCTCCTGGCCGCGCTCTCGGCGTCGGCGAGCGCGCAGGCGCAGACGCAGACGCCCGCGGCGCAGCTCCCGTCGGGCGCGCGCGTGGTCGAGGCGCAGCGGCACATCGTGGCGGCCATGACGGCGTTTCGCGCGCACGATTACTCCACGGCCATTCACGAGTTCGAGCTGTCGTACCGCGCCGCGCCCGACGCCGACGTCTGGTACAACCTCGCCCGCGCCCGCGAGCTCTCCAACGACTACGAGGGCGCCGTCGGCGACTATCAGCGCTACCTGCGCGACAAGGTCGACCCGCCCGACCGCGCCGACGTCGAGCGCACCATCCGATCGCTCCAGTCGCTCATGGAGCACCAGGCCGCCGCGAGCCGCAGGCAGGCCGAGGGGTCGCAGGTGCGCTTCGAACTCGCGCGCCGCGACGCGCGGCTCTTCCTCGACGGGCAGGAGCTCCCCGCGGGCGAGGCGGGCGTCGCGCGGCGCATCGCCACGGGCGACCACGCGGTGCGCGTCACGGCCCCCGGCGCGCAAGAGTGGGACGCGCGCGTGCGGGTGCGCACCGGCGAGGTGGCCACGGTGTTCGCGGCCCCGGCGCCCGCCACGCGCTACGAGACTCGCCCCGCGGGCCACGTCACGAGCATCGTGCTGGCGTGCCTCGGGGCGGCCTCGCTGGGCACGGCGGGCTACTTCGCCATCCGCGCCGCGGGCCAAGACTGCGCCGCGTGCGACGCGCAGGTCACGCAGTCGAACCGGTCTGACATTTTTCTCGGCGTGGGCGCGGGCCTCGCGGTGGGTGCGGCGGTGGCGTTCTTCGTCGAGCGCGCGTCGGGCGGCACCGTGCGCGTGGCGTCACCGTAGCGACTTCCAGAAGCCCTTGTGGGCGCGCTCGACGGCGCGAATCACCGCGTCGGCGGAGCGCGACTGGGGCGTGGGTTTGGGGCGCTCGGCGGACGAGGGGTCGACGAGGCCGAGGAGGGTGTCCTCGACGCTCTCTTCGAGCGCGGTGAGGTCGTAGCCGCCCTCGAGAATGACCCCCACGCGGCCGCCCGCTGAGAGGTGCGCCACGTCGCGGAGGCGCGCGGCCATCCAGCGGTAGTCGCCGCGCTCGAGGAGCATCGAGGCGAGCGGGTCTTGCGCGTGGGCGTCGTAGCCCGCCGAGATGAGCACGAGGTCGGGCGCGGCCTCGCACAGCACGGGGAGCACCACGTGTTCGAACGCGAGGGCGTACGCGCCGCCGTCGCAGCCCGACGGGAGCGGGAGGTTCACCGTCATGCCGGGCGCCGCGGGGCCGCCGGTCTCGTGCACGTAGCCCGTGTCGGGGTACGTGGGCGACTCGTGCAGCGAGACGAAGAGTACGCCGGGGTGGTTGTAGAAGATGTCTTGCGTGCCGTTGCCGTGGTGCACGTCCCAGTCGACCACGGCCACGCGCTCGAAGCCCAGGGTGAGGGCGTGCGCGGCGGCCACGGCCACGTTGTTGAGCACGCAGAAGCCCATCGCGCGGTTGCGCGTCGCGTGGTGCCCCGGCGGGCGCGCGAGGAGCATCGCGAGGTCGGCCTCGTCGCGGCAGAGGGCCTCGACGAGCGAGCAGGCGCTCCCGGCGGCGAGCCACGCGGCGTCGCGGGTGGCGTCGTTGAAGTACGTGTCGGCGTCGAGGTAGCCCGCGGGGCCCGCGAGGGTGCGCTCGAGGCGGTCGAGCCACGCGGCGTCGTGCGCGCGCTCGAGCTCCTCGCGGGTGGCCTCGCGGAGGGGGGCGTGCACCGGGCGTACACCCGGCGCCGCGGCGCCGCGCTGCGCGCCGAGCTCGGCGGCCTCGAGGCGTCGCGGGCGCTCGGGGTGAAACCCCGGCGGAGCGTGGTCGTGAAACCGGGGATGCGACAAGACCGCCAGGCGCGCGCCGGTGGGCGTCTCGGGGGGCATACGGGCTGCTCCGCAGTCTTGACCCCGCTTGGGTGCGGGTGTTACCTGCGCGATGGAGTACCGCTATTGACGTGTCGCCGCCAATGGGGAACACCCTCTGGTTTCGACTGTTGCAGGCGGACGTCGAAAGCGGAGCGTGGGTGGCGGCCACCGGGTCGACGTCGCGCACGATAGCAAAGGGAGCTCACGATGCGTTGGAAGCTGGTGGTTGGCAATGTCCTCGCGGTGCTGCTCGTAGGCATCCTGGGCTGGATGCTGAGCCGGGGCAGGGCCTCGGAGGAGCTGGCGACCGACGTCGCGCCCTCCGTCGACCGGGCGACCTCGCTCCTCGACGCGGTGCGCGCGCAAGACGGCGACCAGCTCGTCGACGCGGTCGAAGGGGCCACGCACGCGCCCGACATCGCGGCGGTGCTCTCGGCCGACAGCGAGAGCGCGCAGCGCGACGCGGCGTTTACGTTCAGCGAGGCGATGGCGCGGCAGATCGGGGCGCAGATTCAGCGCAGGGGCCGGCCCGCCGACCTCGTGGCGGTGCTCTCGCCCGACGGGCGCGTGCTGGGCCGCAACGCCGACCGCCGCCTCGACGCGGGCCGCAACGTGGGACAGGAGTTTCCCGCGGTGGCGCACGCGCTCTCGGCGCCGCGCGGCCACGTGGTGCGCGACTACATTCGCTACGGCGAGCAGGGCTGGCTCGAGGTGGCCGTCGCGCCGGTGATGGTCGACGACCACATCCGCGGCGGGCTCCTCGTGGGCTTCGTGCTCGCCGACAGCGCCTCGCGCAGCGACGCGCAGCGCATCGGCGTCGACGTGGGCTACCTCTTCCGCGAGGGCGACGGGTGCATGGTGCAGTCGCTCTCGGTGGGCCAGCAGCGCGAGAAGGAGCAGCTCCGCGCCTGGTGCACGCAGCGCCAGCTGCAGACGCTCCTCCGCGGGCGTCAGAGCACCACGCTCACCCTCGGCGACGACCAGTACCTCGCCATGACCATCCCGATGCCCGGCGCGTACTCCGCGGGCAGCGCGGGCGCGGTGGTGCTGCGCAGCATCACGGCGGCGCGGGCGCCGGCCAACGACGTGGCCTTCCCGATGCTGCTCGCGATGCTCCTCGGGCTCGTCGTGTCGGTCGGGTACAACCTCTACATCGCGATGTATTTCGAGAAGCCCATCGAGCAGATCGAAGACGGGCTCTTGCAGATTATCAACGGCAACCGCGAGCATCGCATCAACGTCGAGCACGCCGAGCTCGGCGGCATCGTGTACCGGGTGAACCAGCTCGTGGGCGAGCTCACCGGCGTCGACGAAGACAACGAGGGCTCCGGCGGCGGTTCGGGCGAAAGTGGAAGTTGACCGCGGCCCGCGTTAGTCTCCCACCCGCAAGGCTCTCTCGAGCCGCCACTCGCATCCCTTCACCTTCACCCTAGAACCAGCGCTGCCGCAGGGGAATGTGCATCCCTCGCGCGCGGTTCACCCGCACACAAAAACCCTATGGGATTGTTCGACTTCTTTCGCAAGAGCCCCGGCGGCCCCGCCGAGCAGGAGCGCACCCTGGCCCGTCACGTCGAGCGCGTGATGGACAAGCGCTCGCTCAGCCCCGACCGCTTCGCCTCGATCGAGTACCTGAGCAAGCTGGGCACCGACGACGCGTGGCGGGCGCTGCTCCCGCGCCTCAACTTCACCGTCGACCCGTCGATCACCGACCGCGAAGAGAAGCAGTACATCTTCGACGCGGTGACGCGCGGCGGCGAGAGCGCCGTCGAGCCCGTGAAGGAGTTTCTCCGCAAGACCACGGCGGTAAACTGGCCCATCAAGATGCTGCGCGAGCTGTTGAGCGCAGAGGATTTCGCCGCCGAGCTCATCGACATTCTGAAGGGCGAGGACACCGTCTATCAGAAGAACCCCGAGCGAAAGATCCAGACGATCATCGCCCTCGAGAAAGACAAAGACCCGCGCGTGGCCGCGGCCGTCGCGCCCTTCCTCGAAGACGCGAGCGAGGACACGCGCTTCCACGCGGTGCGCACCCTCCTCGCGCAAGAAGACGCCGCGGCGGCGCCCGCGCTGTGCGCGCTCCTCGCCCGCGACGACAGCATGCGCCTGCGCACGACGGTGGTCGACGGCCTCGCCTCGCTGCGCTGGGCCGTGCCCGACGAGCACCGCGAGAAGGTGACCACGGTGCTCGCGCGCCTCCCCAACGGCCCCTTCTCGCTCGGCGCCGACGGGGTCATCGCCCGCTCGGGCCGCTGAGCCTCTGCACCCCCTCGAAGCCTCGTTGCAACGCGTCGCTCGCGTGGTGCAGAGTACGCCGCGATGAAGGCGACGCGCGCGTGGTGGCTGACGGCGGTGCTCACCTCGCTCGCGGCCGTCGCGGCGATGCCCGTCACGGCGGGCGCCTTCACGCTGCGCGTGCTGGCCGCGACGGAGCTGCGCGTCGAGCCGCGCCTCGCGCCCGACCGCTCGACGCTCACCCTCGCGGTGCGGCTGCAAGACGACCGCGGCTCGCCCCTCGCGCGGCGCGCGGTGACGCTCACCGTGGGCGACCACGTCGTGGCCCTCACGCTGAACGCCGAAGGCGAGGCCTCGCACGTCGTGCCCATCACGCGGGGGCAGAGCGTGGTGGAGGTGTCTGCGAGCTACGCGGGAGACACCGCGACGGCGCAGCGGCGCGCGTCGATCCGGGTCAACCTCGACGCGCCGTACGTCACCGTCGACGTGCTCGCGCCCGGCGCGGGGGTCGAGCTCGGCGCGGCCGCGGCGCCCTTCGTGGTCACGCTGCACGTGGGCGAGGTGGTGAGCGGCTTTCGCGCGGGCTCGCAGGGCGTCGAGCTGCGCGAGGGCGCGCGCACGCTCGCGGCGGGCGTCACCGACGCGTCGGGGCGCGCGGTGCTCGCGGTGGGCTCGCGCGAGCTCGGCGCCGCGGGGGTTCACAAGGTGCGGGCTGTCACCAACGTCGAAGGCGAGCGCGTCGAGGGCCCCGAGCACGACGTGCTGGTGCGGGCGCTCACCAGCGTGTCGCTCGTGCGCGTGGCGAGCGACGACGACGCCGCGGGCGTCGCGCTGCGCGGCACGCTGCTCACGGCTACGGGGGCGCCGGTGCCCGACGGCTCGGTGCGCATCGCGCGCGGCGCGGTGACGCTCGCGGGGGCGCGCACCGACGCGCAGGGGAGGTTCCAAGCGACGCTGGGGCCCGCGGTGCTGGCCGAGCGGGGGGTCACAGTGCGCGCGGTGTTCGAGCCCACGGAGCCGTGGTTCGGCGCGAGCGAGAGCCCGCCGCTGGCGCTCACGGCGCCGCCGCCGCCGAGGGTGCATTGGCTGTGGGTGGTGGCGCCGGCGGCGCTCGCGGCGCTGGGCGTGGCGGTGGTGCTGGTGCGCGCGCGGTCGAAGGGCGACGCGCCCGCCGAGGCGCTCCCCGACCGGGCCCCCGACGCGCAGTGGAACCGCGTGGAGCACGTGGCCCCGTCGGCGACGGGCGGGCTGCGCGTGCGCTTCGTGGTGGTCGACCGCGCGACGACGAGGGCGGTGTCCGAGCCGATGGTGCGCTGGGGCGCAGACCCCGCGTGGCGCGCGGCGACGGGCGAGAGCGTGGCCGTGCAGCCCGCGCGCAAGGTGGAGTTCGAAGTGGGCGCGTCGGGGTACGCGCCGCGCAAGGTGACGGGCGAGTTCTCGCGGCCCGGCGAGTACGTGGTGCGGGTACAATTGCGGTCGTGGCGGGAGGAGCTCTTCGAACGCGCGCGGCCGTGGCTGCGCCGCGCGGGGGGCGGCGCGACGGCCCTCCCTACGCTGCGCGAGGCGCTCGCGAAGCGCGCGGCGACGCCCAACGCGGTGGCCTTCGTCGAGCACATCGAGGCGGGGTGTTATGCGCCCGAGAGCCCGAGCGCGAGGGAGGTGGCGCGGGCCGACGAGCTCTCCACGGTGATGGACCCGACGCCGTCGATCGCACGGGATTGAACGGCGCGGCGCCCTCAACGTATAGTCGCGCCCTTCGCGCGAGGGCGGCGAGGCGGCCGCTGCTGCCCCGCGGGCCTCGCGGGAGGGATCAGGACGTTACTCGATGACTCCGATAGCGTGGCTCGTGGTGGCGCTCGTCGTGGTGGCGGCGATCGCGGTGTTCCTCTGGGGCCGACGTCAGGGGAGACTGCCCGCGCCCGAGGAGCCCGCGAAGCTCCCGACGACGGGCGACGGGGCGCCCTCGACGGCCGAGGCGAAGGCGCCGTCGGAGCTGCCATCGGGGGCCGAGCGCCCCGCGACGCAGGCCGCGGCGGAGCCGGGCGCGCAGGTCGCGGGCGTGGAGGCGAAGGGCGAGCCCGCGGCCGAGAGGCCTCGCGATGTGAGCGCCCTCAAGCGCGGCCTCGCGCAGACGCGCACGGGGTGGATGC
>CANMAT010000096.1 GCA_947494865.1 Deltaproteobacteria bacterium | reverse complement strand
GCGCCACGGTCGCCGCGCTGTGACGAGCGTGGCCGCCGTGAGCGTCGCGAGGAGAAACGCGGCCGACCCCTGCGCGAGCGCGAGCGCGACGGCCCACAGCGCGGCGCGCGCAGCGGCCTTCGGCGAGGGCTCGCGCGCGACGCGATCGAGCGCGGGCATGGCGCCCAGAAACAGAACGAAGCCCAGGAGGTAGCTGATGAGCGACCAGCGGAACGCGAAGCCCAGCGCGAGGGGCGCCAGGGCCGCGCCCACGAGCGGAGACCGGCCCGCGTGGTGCGCCGCGCGCGCGGCCAGGAGCGGCACCGCGGCCACGAGCAGCGCGAGGAGCGCGCGGCACAGCGCGTCGACGGGAACCACGTACGAGAGCGGCCACGCGACGAGGAAGAAGAGCTGGTTCGCGTTGCCGAGCGAGAGCTGATAGACGCTCGCGGGGAAGCGCACCGGGTCGCCGAAGTCGCGCATGGCGGCCACCATGAGCTCGTGCTGGCCGAGGTCGGCCGACGGCGCCATGCGCGCGAGCGCGACGGGGAGCGACGCCAGCAGCGCCGCGACCCCCACGACGAGGCCCTCGCGGCGATGGACAGGATACGTCATGGTGTGCGGTGAGGGCGCTAGCGACGGCGGGTGCGCACGGGCGCGTCGAGCTCGCGAATGAGGCGCTGCACGGCCTCGCGGTCGATCTCCCCGACGCCGTGGAGGGCCTGGTCGAGAAACTGTCGCGCGCCCGCGCGGTCGCCGTCTTCGGCGGCGGTGAGCCCGCGGAGGTAGAGCGCGCGGGCCGAGTTGGGGTCATCGGCGAGCACGCGGTCGAGGTAGGCGCGCGCGAGGGCGTTCTGGTGCGTGCGGTGGGCGAGCTCGGCGGCGCGCAGGCGCGGGGTCATGTCGCCGGGCGAGCGGTCGATGGCGGCGTCCCACGCGGTCATGGCCTCGGGCTCGCGCTGCGTGTGCTCGAGCAGGTCGGCGAGGGCCGCGTGGGCGCCCGCGTCGGTGGCCACCAGCTGAATGGCCCTGCGCAGCGGCACCTCGGCCTCTGGATAGCGCCCCATCGCGACGAGGGTGCGGCCCAGCGCCGACTGCACGCCGGGCTGCGTGGGCGCGAGCTGCGCGGCCTCTTGCAGCGCGCGCAGGGCGTCGTCGTGGGCGCCCGTGGCGTCGACCGCCTCGCCGTACAGGGCGAGCGCCTCGGGCCAGTGGGGGCGCGCGTCGACGGCGCGGCGAAGAAGGGGCGCGGCGTCGGCGGGGCGCTCGCGGCGACGGAGGAGGAACCGCCCCGCGGCGAGGAGCGCCGTCGGGTCGTCGGGCTCGGCGGCGAGGGCCTGGGTGTAGTGGTCTTGCGCGCGATCGAGCTGCTGAAACATCTCGAAGAGCTGGCCGAGGCCGACGAGGGGCTCGGCGCGCCCGGGCATGGCCGTGGCGGCGGTGTGGTAGGCCGCCTCGGCGCCGGGGAGGTCGCTCGCGAGGCGCCGCGAGTCGGCGATCACGAGCTGGAGCATCGGGTCGTTGGGGTTGATCGCGCGGGCCGCGGTGATGGATCGCTCGGCGAGGGCGACGCGGTTCCAGATGAGGTACGCGCGGGCCATGCACACGTGCTGGTTGAGGGCGAGCGCGGGGTTGGTGCGCGACGACGGAAACGCCATGCAGGCCGCGCGGGCGGGCTGGAACACACCCTGGTCGAAGCGCACCCGCGCCACCTCCCACAGGGCGTCGGGGCGCAGCGCGGGCTCGCGCACGCCCTGGAGGGTGCGCACGGCCTCGTCGAAGCGGCCCGCCCGCCGGAGCGCGCGCCCGAGGCGAAGGGTCGAGGCGCCGTCGCGGCCCGCGGCGCGCAGGGCGGCGAGCTGCGACTCTTGCGCGCTCGCCGTGAGGGGGACGAGCGTCAACGCGGAGAAGACCAGAGCGTAGAGGGTGCGCACGGCGCGGAGGCTACCTCACACCCTCAACCGATGACCACCGCCCGCGGGTGTCCGCGCATCGCCTCGACGAGCGCGGGCTTCGGGTGCACGAGCACCGGGAGGTGCACGTCGCGGAGGAAGGTGACGTCCCACCCGCCGTCGCCGAGGCCGAGGCTCGCCGGCCACGCGCCCGCGGCGGTGAGCGCGCGCACCTTGCCGTCAAAGAGGGGTACCGCGCCCGCGAGGGTGGGCAGCACGCGGTCTCCGTCGCGCGCGAGCGTCGCGCCGGCCACCGTGTCATACGGGACGCCCGCGGCCGTGAGGCATCGCGCCACCGCGTCGCCGAGGCTGCCCGACACCACGTGCACCGTAAAACCCCTGGCGCGAAGGGCGATGAGGAGCTCGCGCACCTCGGGCCGCACGGTGGGGGCCACGCGCGCGGCCACGCGGTCGTAGAGGTCGGCGAGGTCGCGCTCGGAGCGGTCGCCCACGGCCTCGGCCTGGAGCTCGCACATGGCGCCGATCTCGATGCGCCCGGCCTGGTACTCGCGCATCAGGGCGCGGGCGAGGGCGACGTCGTCGGCGGGAACCTCGGAGAGGTAGCCGCGGGCGCGCTCGATGAGGGCGTCGCGCCCGCCTCCGCGAAAGTCACCCGCCTCGCCGAGCGCGACGAAGATCTCGTCGCCCACGTCGGTCGACCACAGCGTGCCGTCGGCGTCGGTGGCCACGGTCTGGTGAAAGCCCGCGGGCACCTCGGCGAGCGCCGCGATGAGGGCCTCGACGTCGCGCGTGGGAAACATTCTAGAACCTCCCCGAGAGCGAGAGCGCGGCGCCCTGTGCGAGGGGTGCGGCGCCGATGCTCCACGCGTGCGCGGCGGGGCGCGCGCCCACCACGACGGGCCGCCGACGGAGCCCGTCGATGAGCATGTACACCCCGCCGCCGAGGGCGACCGCGCCCGCCGCGAGCATGATGGGCGTGACGGCTCCGACGCCGTCGCACACGTTGTTGGCGTACGAGGCCCCCGCGGCGCAGCGCGTGGTGACGGTGTGGTCGGCGGCGCTCTCGGTGACCGAGTTGTTCGCCGCGAGGTTCGCGATGCCGAAGCCCGCGAGCACGGCGCCGCCCGCGATGAGCCCGGCGCCCAGTCCGATCTCCCAGGGGCGTCGCTCGTAGCGAACGTCGGGCACCGTCACTACTGGGGGTTGTGTAGGGCCAGAGCCCGTGACCGGTCCCGTGACGGGGTTGGTGACCGGCCCCGTGACCGGTCCTGTGATGGGGTTCGTGACCGGCCCCGTGACGGGGTTGGTGACCGGCCCCGTGGCCCGCGTCGGAGGGACGAGCGTAATGGCCGTGCGGTCGTCTGCGCGGAGGCGCTGCACGAGGCGCGTCGCGGCGATGCGCGCGATGGCGATGGCGTCGCTCCACTGGGCGATGGCCTCGTTGCGGTCCTCGTGCAACACCACCTCGCCGCGGAGGTTGATGTACTCGATGTTGAGGCTCACGCGGCCGCTCGTGCGGTTCTGTCGCACCAGCACGAGGGCGCGCGCGCGCACCGGGCCGAACACCGCGCTCGCGCAGTTGGCCGCGTCGCACGACACCCCCACGGGGTTGATCTCTTGCAGACGGTTGCGCGTCTCGCTCGCGGTGAGCACCTCGGGCACGCTCGCGGCGCTGAACACGCCCGCCACCGCGTCGGCGAGCTCGATGCGGTCGGCGGGTTGGAGCGACGTGGTCGCCACCCGCGTCGTCGCCGTGTGCACCGGGAGCGGGTCGCCCAGCGCCGCAGACGACAAGGTGAGCGCGAAGATCCCCAGCGAAGCAGCGACGGTCGAGCGCATGTCGCGCCAGTGATAGACCCGCCGCCGCCGAAGCCGCAACCCTAGAACCAACGCGCGGGCCCCGCTGCTTTCAACGTCGGGCTGCTTGACACCGGGCGGCGCCCTCCATAGTCTCCGCCGCCCGCCAGGATAACGCCCGTTGTATTGCATTCGAACACGATGAGCCCGCCCCCTTCAATTCGCGTCGACACCATCCCCGAAGAGGGGCTCCCGCTGGAGCTCTCGCTCGACGACGCGTGGCTGGCGCAGGTGCTCACCGACGCGAACATGCGGGTGACCCCTGCCACGCACGGCTTCGCGCGCATCCGCCTCGACCGCGCCGACGACGACGTGATCGTCTCGGGCACCGTCAAGTCGGCGGTCACCGCCGAGTGCGTGGCGTGCCTCGAAGACGTGTCGCTCCCCGTCGAGGCCGAGTTCACGCTGGTGCTCTCGCCCGCCGCGTCGCAGAAGGCGCGCCGACCCAACGAGGAGGTCGAGCTCACCTCCGACGAGCTCGACACCGACCTCTTCGAGAACGACACCGTCGACCTGTCTCACTGGCTCCGCGAGCAGCTCATGCTGGCGGCGCCGCTGCACCCGCGGCACGAGGGCGACTGCCCCCGGCCGTTGACCCCCCCGCACGTCCCTATCGTCAACGGGGGCTTGGAGCGCGAGATCGACCCGCGCCTCGCGCCCCTCATGAAGCTCGCAAAGAAAGAGTAAGGAGCCCCGTGGCCGTACCGAAGAGGCGAACCTCGCGTTCCGCGCGTGACATGCGTCGCGCCAACCATGACCGCATCAACGTCCCTACGCTCACCCGCTGCTCGAACTGCGGCGAAGTCTCGCAGCCCCACCGCGTGTGCGGCGCCTGCGGCTTCTACGGTGAGACGCAGGTGATCGAGAAGCCCGAGCCCACCGCCTCGGAGTAATCTCTCGGCGTACGTCTGCGAACGGCTCCGCGCGGCGGAGAGAGCACGCCTCTCTTCTCGCGTCGGGGCCTTCGTGCATCTACGAAATCCCACCCTCTCGCCAGGCTCGCACATGAAGGTCGCGATCGTTTTTCCCGGCCAGGGCGCTCAAGATGTAGGCATGGGGCGCGCGCTGCGCGATGCTTCACCCGACGCGCGCGCGGTGTTCGACGCCGCCGACGGCGCCCTCCCCGACGACCCGGTGGCCCTCTCGGCGCTGTGCTTCGAGGGGCCCGCCGAGGCGCTCACCCTCACGGCCAACACGCAGCCCGCCGTTCTCACCGCGAGCCTCGCCGCGCTGGCCGCGCTGCGCGTCGCGCTGCCCGGCTTCGAGCCCTTCATGTACGCGGGGCACTCGCTCGGCGAGTACTCGGCGCTCGTCGCGACGGGGGCCCTCGAGCTCACGGCGGCGGTGCGGCTTCTGCGCGTGCGCGGCCTCGCCATGCAAGACGCCGTCGCCCCCGGCGTAGGCAGCATGGCGGCCGTCTTGATGCTCGACGACGCGACCGTGGCGGCCCTGTGCGACGAGGTCATGGCCGCCATGCCGGGCCGCGTGGTGCAGCCCGCCAACTACAACGCCCCGGGGCAGGTGGTGGTGGCCGGCCACGCCGACGCGGTAGCGCGCGTGAGCGAGCTCGCCGACGAGCGCCGCGGCAAGGCCATGGCCCTCAAGGTGAGCGCGCCCTTCCACTGCGACCTCATGCGCCCCGCGGCCGACACGCTGCGCGCGGCCCTCGACGGCGTCTCCGTAGGGCCATTTACGGCGCCCGTGGTGGCCAACGTCGACGCGCTCCCGTACGTAGATCCGTCGCGCACGCGAGGCCTCCTGGTGCGCCAGGTGGCGGGCGCCGTGCGCTGGGCCGACAGCGTGCGCGCCATGGTGGCGGCGGGCGTCGAGGGCTTCGTCGAGGTGGGCCCGGGGCGCGTGCTCTCGGGGCTCATCAAGCGCATTCACAAGGGCGCCGCGCTCTACAGCGTGAGCGACCCCGCGAGCCTCGCGGCCACCGTCGAGGGGCTCCGCGCGAAGGGAGCCGTGTGATGTTCAATCTCGAGAACCGCGTGGCCGTGGTGACGGGCGCGTCGCGCGGCATCGGCCGCGCCATCGCGGTGGCGCTCGCACGGCAGGGCGCCTACGTGGCGGTCAACTACGCCACCAACGCGGCCGCGGCGGAAGAGACGCTCGCGGCCATGCGCGCGGCGGGCGGCGACGGCGAGCTCCTCGGCTTCGACGTGAGCGACAGCGCCGCCGTCAACGACGCCATCGACGGGCTCTACGCGCGCAAGAAGGCCGTGCACATCGCGGTGGCCAACGCGGGCGTCGCGTACGACGGGCTCCTCTTGCGCATGAGAGACGAAGACCTCGCGCGCACCTTCGCCACCAACGTGAACGGCGCGCTCTACCTCGCGCGCGCCACCGTGCGGCTGATGATGAAGGCGAAGTGGGGCAGGTTTCTCGCCGTGTCGAGCGTCGTGGGGCAGACGGGCAACGCGGGGCAGACGGCCTACGCGGCGAGCAAATCGGCGCTCGAAGGGGCCGCGCGCTCCATCGCGCGCGAGTACGCGTCGCGGGGCATCACGGCCAACGTCATCGCGCCGGGCTTCGTCGACACCGACATGACCGCGGGCATCCCCGAGGCCGCGCGCGCGAAGATCCTCGAGGGGGTTCCGCTGGGGCGTTTGGGTCGTCCCGATGACGTCGCCGCGGCGGCCGTGTACCTCGCGTCCGACGAGGCGGGGTATGTCACGGGGCAGGTGCTCAACGTGAACGGCGGGCTTTACGTCTGAGCGGCAATGGATGTAAGACCCGCCCCGGTTTCAACGGCTGCAGTAGTAGGCTCCGAAGGCGATGGTGTACCGAACCATGAGCAGTGACATCGACCAGCGCGTGCGTGCGATCATCGCGAAGCACCTCGAGATTGACCTCAACGACGCCAGGCCCGAAGCGTCGTTCATCAACGACCTCGGCGCCGACTCCCTGGCGATCGTCGAGCTCGTGCTCGCCTTCGAAGAGGAGTTCGAGATCGACATCCCCGACGACGAGACCGAGCGAATTCGCACGGTGCAAGACGCGGTGGATTACATCTCCTCGCGCGCGCCGGGCGGCGGTCGCCCCACGGCGAACGCGTAGGCTCCCATAGAGAGGCTCACAAAGGGCGATCACCATGCGTCGCGTCGTGGTCACCGGCCTCGGTCTCGTCACTCCCCTCGGCCTCGATGGAGACGCCTCGTGGGCGGCCCTCGTCGCGGGCCGCAGCGGCGTCGCTCCCATCTCTCTCTTCGACGCCACGGGCTATCGCACGCGCTTCGCCGCCGAGGTGAAGGGCTTCTCGCCGGACCCCTACATCGAGCGCCGCAAGCTCAAGGAGCTCGATCGCTACAGCCAGTTCGCCGTGGCCGCCGCGGTGATGGCGTGGCGCGACGCGGGCCTCGCCGACGACCTCTCTGCCCGCGAGCGCGAGCGCTTCGGCACCATCGTGGGCGTTGGGATCGGCGGCATCGAGACCATCGAGCGGCACCATCGCACGCTCCTCGAGAAGGGCCCCAACCGCGTGTCGCCGTACTTCATCCCCGCGGCCATTTCGAACATGGCGGCGGGGCAGGTGGCGATGCGCCTGGGGCTGCGCGGCATCAACTACTGCACCACGAGCGCCTGCGCGTCGGGCGCCCACGCCATCGGCGAGGCCATGCGCTTGATCCAGCGCGGCGCGTGCGAGGTGATGCTCGCGGGCGGCGCCGAGGCGGCCATCACGCCGCTGGGCGTGGCGGGCTTCAACGCGATGCACGCGCTCTCGACGCGCAACGACGAGCCCGCGAAGGCGAGCCGCCCGTGGGATCGCGGGCGCGACGGCTTCGTGATGGGCGAAGGCGCGGGCATCCTGGTGATCGAGTCGCGCGAGCGGGCCCTGGCGCGCGGCGCGAAGGTGTACGCCGAGCTGGTGGGCTACGGCGCCACCGACGACGCGCACCACGTGACGCAGCCCGCGCCGGAGGGCGAAGGGGCGCAGCGCGCGATGCGCGAGGCCCTCGACGACGGGTCCATTGATCTCTCGCGCGTGGGGTACATCAACGCGCACGGCACGAGCACCGCGCAGGGCGACCTGCAAGAGTCGCGGGCGATTCGGGCGGTGTTCGGCGACCACGCGGGGCGCCTCGCGGTGAGCTCCACCAAGAGCATGACGGGGCACCTCCTGGGCGCGGCGGGCGGTGTGGAGGCGGCCTTCGTGGCGCTGGCGCTCACGCACGGCGTGCTGCCGCCCACGATCAACCTCGACGACCCCGACCCCGCGTGCGACCTCGATTATGTTCCGCACACGGCGCGGCGCGCGGCGGTCGACGTGGCGCTGTCGAACTCCTTCGGGTTCGGCGGCACCAACGTGACGCTCGCGCTCGCGCGACACACGTAGCTACAGGGAGAGCGTTGCGTATGCGTTGGGTACTTGCAGCCGATCACGCGGGCTTCGAACTCAAAGAGGCCATCGAGCGCCAGCTTCGCGCGAAGGGCCTCGACGTGACCGACCTGGGCACGCACGACACCAACCGCACCGACTACCCCGACTGGGGTCACGCGCTCGGCGAGGTGGTGGCCGCTGGGGAGTACGACCGCGGCGTGCTCGTGTGCGGCAGCGGCGTGGGCATCTCGATCGCGGCCAACCGCCACCGCGGCGTGCGCGCGGCGCTCTGCAACGACCTCTACACCGCCCGCATGGCGCGGGCGCACAACGACGCCAACGTGCTGGCCCTGGGGTCGCGCGTGGTGGGCCCGGGCGTGGCCGAGGCGATCGTCGAGGCCTTCATCGCGACGGAGTTCGAGGGCGGCCGCCACGCCGAGCGCATCGCGAAGATCGAGCAGTAACTGTCAGCGGGCGTCGGGGTCGGCGAGCCAGGCGGCGAGGGCGTCGGTGGCGAGGTCGAGCACCACGTCGCCGATGCGCTCGGGCCCGAGGGCATCGAGGCGCGTGTTGAGCGTCACGCGCTCGGCGTCGGTGAGCGGGCGGCCGAGGCGCCGCGAGAACTGGTGCACCATCGGGGCGAGGCCTCGTTCGAGACCTCGTTCGAGACCGCGTTCGAGACCGCGTTCGAGGCCGCGTTCGAGGCCGCGTTCGAGACCTTGCGCCAGCGCGCGCTCGGCGGCGCGCTGCTCGATCTTCTTCACGGCGTTCTGGTAGGCGTCGGAGGCTTCGAGGGGCGACAGGTGCTTCATGAGCGGGTCCTCGTCGGGGAGCGTGAGTCGCAGTTTCATGAGCAGCGGGAGCGCGATCTTGCGCTCGGGCGCGTCGTCGGGCAACGCGGCGATCTCGTCGATCGCCCGGTGCAGCGTACGCCCCGCCCCCATCACACGTAGCAGGAGCGTGTCGCGCGTGGCAGGCAGCTCGCGCACGATCACCAGGCGCAGCGTGCCCGATGGGGGGCCCTCGTAGAAGCCCGTAGGCCACCCCTTCATGGGCGCGAAGGGGAGGGCGCGCATCACGGCGCGCGGGGCCGTCGACGAGATGATCCAGAGCCACGGCATCGGCGGGGCGGGAGCCTTCTTCGCGCGCGCGGCGCTCGTGCGCTGGGCGTGCCACGTGAGCTGCTTTCGCAGGCACGCGAACAGCGCCATGAGCCGCGGGGCGCAGTGAAAGAACTCCCAGAGGGAAGTGCGCCGCGCCATGCGATCGAGCACGTCGCGCGGGCGCCGCGGGAGGCGTCGCGGGTGGGGCGTCCACGCGAGGTCGCCGTAGAGCGCGTCGGCGGCGAGCTCGAACTGCGAGCGCGCGTCGCCGAAGGGGGCCTCGTGGGCCATCACCAGCGCCTTCGCGAAGAGGTCGTACGGGGTGCGCGTCACGAAGGAGGGCGCTGAGCGAAGACGATGCCATCGCGCGAAGTGCCTTGTAATAAAGCGTT
>CANMAT010000095.1 GCA_947494865.1 Deltaproteobacteria bacterium | reverse complement strand
GGTCTATCACGACAGGCTTTCGAACGTGACGCCCGCCGACGTGGCCCGCGTGGCCCGCACCTACCTCACCGACGCGCGCCGCTCGGTGGTGACCCTCGCGCCCGCGGCGAGCGCCCCCGCGGGGGCCGTGCGCGCGGGCCCCAACAGCCCCGCGCCCCGCATGCGGAGGGCGCAATGAGCACCGCGATGCGCCTCGCCAACATCCTCTCGGTGGTGACGCTCGCCGCGTGCGCGAGCGCGCGCACCACGCCCGCGCCCGTCGTCGGGCCGCGCGCGAGCCGCGAGCCCGTGCAACAAATCGCCCCCCCGACGCCCCGCGAGCCCGTGCGCGTGGTCGAGCTCCGCAACGAGGCCTCCCCGCGGGTCACGTTTCGCATCGTGCTGCAGGGCGGCAGCGCCGACGACCCGACGGGCAAGGAGGGCCTCACGCGCCTCGTCGCGCGGCTCATGGTCGAGGGCGGCACGCAGGCGCTCACCTTCGAACAGCTCACGCGCCGGCTGTTTCCCATGGCGGCCGAGATTCACTATCAGATCGACCGCGACCAGACGGTGATCACCGGCGAGGCGCACCGCGACCACGTCACGGTGTTCTACCCCCTCTTGCGCGACGTGCTCCTCGCGCCGCGCTTCGCCGACGAAGACTTTCGCCGGGTGAAGACGCAGAGCCTGGCCGACCTGCGCCTCGACCTCCGCGGGTCGAGCGACGAGACGCTCGGCAAGGAGCTCCTCCAGTCGATCGTGTACCCGGGGCACCCCTACGGCCACCCGCCCGTGGGCACCGAGCGCGGCCTCGAGGGCATCACCCTCGACGACGTGCGCGCCCACTACCGAAGCCTCTTCTGCACCGCGCGCATCACGGTGGGCCTCGCGGGCGGATACCCCGCGGCCCTCGTCGACACCGTGCGCAACGACCTCGACGCGCTGCCCGCGCAGTGCGCCGACCGCGCGCCCGCGCCCGCCGTCGAGCGCCCCCGCGGGATGCACGTGGTCATCGTCGACAAGCCCGCGTCGTCGAGCACGGCCATCTCGCTCGGCGCGCCCCTCGCTATCACGCGCCGCGACGACGACTTCGCCGCCGTGCAGTTCGCCACGAGCCACCTCGGGCTCCACCGCCAGAGCGTGGGGGTGCTCTATCAAACCATTCGCGAGGCGCGCGGGCTCAACTACGGCGACTACGCCTACGCGGAGCACTTCGAGCAGGAGAACGGCACGCGCTTCCCCCGCCCCAACGTGCTTCGGCGGCAGCAGTACGCGTCGGTGTGGATCCGCCCCGTGCCCTCGCGCGCGGCCCACTTCGCGCTGCGCGCCGCGGTGCGCGCGCTCGACCGCACCGTGCGCGAGGGCGTGTCGCAAGACGACCTCACGCGCGTGCGGGGCTTCCTCGACGGGTACGTCGGGCTCTACACGCAGACCGAGGCCGCGCGCCTGGGCTACGCCATCGACGACGCGCTCACGGGCAACGCGCAGGGCTCCTGGGCCACGCGCACCCGTGCCGCGTGGGCCGCGCTCACGCCCGACGCCGTGCGCGCCGCGACGCAGCGCAACCTCACGGCGCAAGACCTCTGGGTGGCCATCATCGCGCCCAACGCGCAGGAGCTCGCGCAGGCCATCGGCTCGAACGCGCCGTCGCCCATCACGTACGACACGCCCAAGCCCGCCGCGGTGATGGCCGAAGACGAGCAGATCGCGGTGTACCCGCTGCCGGTGCGCCCCGACGACGTGCGCGTGGTGCCGCTGGCCGAGGTGTTCCGGTAGGGGAGCTGTTGTCAACGCGCGAAGATTCGCGCACCGTCGCGCCATGCGAACCTACGCCAGCGCACTCACCCTCGCCCTCGCCGCAGCCCTCGCCACGCCAACGCTCACGGCCCAGAACGACCCGGTGAGCGCCGTGCTCGGCGCGGCCACCAACGTGGCCGGCGGCGCCCTCGGCAACAGCCCCGGTAGCTCCTCGGGCTCGTCGCGCCGCAGCCGCAGCCGCGCGCCCACCCTGGGCACCGCGCTGCCGGCCAACGCGCCGCGGTCGCTCCTCACGCTCACCGCCGACGGGTACATGAACGTGCCCCTCGAGACCTTTCAGAACATGCGCACGCTGCACGCGCCGCCCTACGACTGGTCCGCCGACGGGTGCAGCTTCGGAGAGATCTCCGGGCCCTTCCGCGACAGCTTCAACCGCGCGTGCAACCGCCACGATTTCGGGTACCGCAACTACGGCGGTCAGGGCCTCGCGCTCGACCGCACCGAGGGTCGCCGCACGCGCATCGACGACCGCCTCCGCGACGACCTCAACGGCCTCTGCCGCAACGAGCACCGCGGCATCACCGAGACCCCGTGCCTCGCCGCTGCGCAAGCCGTGTACGCCGCGGCGCGCTCCATGGGCCGCTCGTGGTTCCAGTCGGGCACGGGGCGACCGCCGTCGATCCCTACGCCGTCGGTGCCGGGCTTCAACAACGGCGCGACCGCGGGGCCCGTGCCGGGATTGCCCATTCCCGGTGTGAACGGCATCCCCAACAACCAGCCCAACCCCGCCTCGCAGATCCTCACGGTGCCCACGCAGATCCTCAACGGCGGTCGCTGATCCGTCACGTCTCCGTGCGTCACGGCGCCGTGTTCCGGTAACACTTCGATCGTATGTCGTGAGTGTGTTGTAGGCGTTGCGTGCGTGATAGGTTCGCGCCGCTCGGATGGACCCTACGATCTACGCCTACTACGAACGGCTTCGTGCCAACCCTGACGACGCGGAGTCGCTCGCGTACCTCTGGGAGTTCTATGCGACGCGAGGCGAGTTTCAACAGCTCGCCACGCTCGCCGAACAGATCGCTGGGAGGCGGTCGGACACCGCCTCGGCGGCGGACCTCTTCTATCGCGCGGGCGAGATCTGGGCGAAGAACGTAGGCCGACCCGACAAGGCCGTGGCCTGCTACAAGCGCTCGTTCGAACTCGACGGCGGGCAGTACCAGGCCCTCGACGCGGCCTACCAGATCTACGTGCAGATCGGGAACCTCCGCGCGGCGGCGCCGCTGCTCGAGCGCGCGCTCGCGGTGGTCACCGACCCGATGCTCCGCGTGCCGCGGCTGCGCGAGGCCGCGGGCGTGTACGCGCAGGCGGGCGACCTCGCGCGCCGCATCGCGTGCCTCGACGAGCTCTGCGAGCTCTCGCCCGACGACTGGGACGTGATGCGCGACCTCGCCGAGGCGCTCATCGCGCGCTCGCAGACGCCGCAGGCGCAGCCCGACGACGGCACGCGCGCGGCGAGCCTCCTCGGCGCGCTCGCGGTGGCCATGGGCCCCGAGCACGGCCTCGCGTTCGCAGAGATCGCGCTCGACACGCACCCCGGCGACGAGCTCGCCTATCAGGTCATTCACGAGGCGTACGGCGCCGCGGGCCGCAGCGAAGAGCTCGCCATGCGGCAGATCGCGTTCGTGACCACCAACCCCACGAGCGTCTACACACCGACGATTCGCAGGGCCCTGGCGGAGATGTACGCGGCCGTGGGGCAGGTCGACGACGCCATCACGTGCCTCGAGCCCCTCGTGGGCGACGACCCCTCGCTCACGCGTCAGCTCGCGGGCTTGTACCGCCAGGCGGGCCGCGTGCAAGACCTCGCGGCCCTCCTCGAGCAGCTCGCGCCCTCGACCGAGCCCGAGCAGCGCCTGCAAGACATGAAAGACCTCGCGGCGCTCCAGGGCGCCCAGGGCGACCGCGCGGCGATGATCGCCACGATGCGCGCGGTGCTCGCCGAGAGCCCCGCCGACACCGACGCGCTCACCCTCGTCGAAGACGACCTCAAGGCGCGCGGCGCGTACGTCGAGCTGCGCGACCTCCTGCTGGCCGCGGTGGGCGCGCCGGGGTGTCCCCCCGACGTGCGCATCCCGAAGCTGCGCGAGCTCGGCAGGGTGAACGCGGCGCAGCTCAACGACGTCGACGCGGCCATCGAGGCGTGGCGCGAGGTGGTCGAGACCATCCCCACCGACGTCGACGCGATGCGCGCCCTCGGCGAGCTGCTCGAGCGCAACGGCCAGTGGGAGGCGCTCGCCGACGTGCTCGCGCAGTGCGCCGACCTGGTGGCCGAGCTCGACGAGCGCCGCGCCGTGCTCGCGAAGCTCGCCGATGTGCACCGCGACCGCCGCGACGACCCCAACGCCGAGGCCGTGATTCTCACCATGCTCTGGGAGATCACCCCCGACGACGACGCCATCGCGCTGCGCGTGGCGCGCGCGCGCCGCGACGCGGGCGACCCCGTCGGGGCGGCCGACGTGATGCGCGCGCGGCTCGACGCGGCCACGGCCGACAACCTCACGCAGCGGCAGGCGGAGCTCGGCGCCGCGCGCGAGGCCGCGGGGCAGCTCACCGAGGCCATCGAGGCGTGGCGCGAGGTGGTGGGCCGCGACCCCGAGTACCGCGACGGGTGGCCTACGCTCGAGCGCCTGCTCGCCCGCAGCGGGCAGCACGCGGTGCTCTACGCCACGCTGGTGAACCGCGCCGAGGCGCTCCCCGAGGGCGTGGCGCGGGCGGCGCTGCACGCGCGCGCGGCCGACGCGGCGCGGGCGATGGGCGACACGGCGACGGCGCTCTCCGAGGCCGAGCGCGCGGTGCAGATGGCGCCCGACGACGACTCGCTGGCGGGCGCGCTCATGAACGCGCTCGAGGCGTCGGGGCAGCGCGAGCGGCTGCTGGCTTTCGTGCGCGAGCGCACGGCGCGCCTCGCCGACGGCGAGGGCAAGGTCGAGCTCCTGCGCAGGGCGGCTCGCGTGGTGGGCCTCTCCGACGCGACGGCCTCGGCGGGCGTGTGGCAAGAGCTCCGCGACGTTTCGAAGCGCGCGGGGCTCGGCGACGACCCCGAGGCGCTCGACGCGCTCATGGGCCTGGCCGAGCTCAAGGGCGACCTCGAGGCGCTCGCGGGCCTCTTCGTCGAGGCCGCGGCGGCCACGCGCGAGCCCGAGGCGAGGCGCGAGATCCTCAAGCGCCGTGCGTCGCTGCTGGCCAACGAGCTCGGGCGCGTAGAAGAGGGCGTCGAGGCGCTCGCCGCCGCCGCGCGCGAGTACGGCGCCGATCACGCGGAGACGTGGCAGTCGCTCGAGCGCATGGCCCTCGACGCGCGCCGCTTCGACCTCGCGGGCGAGGCGATCGAGCGGCTGGTGGCGCTCACGCCCGACGACGACGACGACCAGCGCGCCGCGCAGGCCGCCCGCCTCGTCGAGATGGTGGAGCGTGAGGTGAACACCCCCGAGGCGATCATTCACGCGCTCGGGGTGCTGCACCGGGCAGACCCGGGCGACCTCGGGGTGATCCAGCGGCTCGCGGACCTGTGCGAGTCCGAGGGGCGCTACCGCGACGCGATCGGGTACCTCGACCAGCTGCTCGAGATCGAGGGCGACGACGAGGAGATTTCGAAGCTCTCGCAGCGCATCGCGCACCTCTCCGACGAGAAGCTCGGCGACGCGCAGCGCGCGTGGGAGGTGCTCCTGGGGCCCGTGAAGACGGGCGATGTGGCGTGCATCGAGATGGTGCTCGAGCTCGCGACGAAGCACGACATGCACGCCGCCGTGGTGCCCATTCTCGCGGAGCTCTCGCACCGCGTGGGCGACCGCTCGGGGCGCTCGATGCTGTGGCGCGAGGTGGCCCGCCGCAAGGAGCAGTTCCTGGGCGACGCCGAGGGCGCGTTCGAGGCATGGGTCAGCGCCGCGGTGGCCCTGGTCGACGCCGAAGACCTCGCGCGCATCGACGCGCTCGCGCCGCAGGTGAAGCGCCCGCAGCGCGTCGCCGACGCGTACAAAGCCGCGCTCGACGGGTGCGGCGACCCGACGCTCGCGCACGAGCTCTCGATGCGCGGGCTCGGTGCGATCGAGGCGAGCGGCGGCCGGGTGCAGGCCTTCGAGTACGCGCTGGCTGCGTTGGCGAAGGCGCCCGCCGACGACGAAGTGCTCGACGCGGTGGTGCGCCTGGTGCCCTCGTCGCGGCGCCACAGCGATCTGTTCGTGGCCTTCGACCGACGCAAGAAGGCGGCGCAGAGCGACGCGGAGCGCTTCGGCGTTACGCTGCGCGCGGCCGAGACGGCGGGCGGCGCGCTGGGCGACCGCGACACGGCGTTTCAGTACGTTGAGCAGGCGATCGGTCAGGCGATCGGCCGCAAGGAGCCCGACGAGGAGATGCTCGCGCGCGTCGAGAACGCGTGCATCCAGGCCGACCAGCGCCGCGCCGACGCGGGCATGGTGTCGGGCCTCGTCGAGCGCTACGCGCGCATGGCCGAAGACGCCGTCGAGGATAGCCCCCGCGTGTCGGCGGTTCTCCTGCGCAGGGCCGGCGCCCTGTGTGAGCAGGAGCTCGCCCTCATGGATCATGCGCTGGGGCTCTACACCCGCGCGGTCTCGGTGTGGCCCGACGACGTGCGCGGCGCCGCTGCGCTCGAAGACGCGGCCGGCCGCATGAGCCGCCTCGGCGACGTGGTGAACCTCTACACTCGCGTGATCGATGAGGCCTACGACGCCCGCGTGGCGCGAACGTACACGGGCCGCCGCGCGTCGCTCCTGGCCGACCGCCTCGGGCGCGTCGAAGAGGCCATCGAGGCGTACCAGCGCCTCGCCGAGCTCGCGCCCAAAGACCTCGACGTGGTGCGCGCGCTCCAGTCGCTCCTCGAGCGGCACGGTCGATGGCAGGCGCTGCTCATGGCGCTCGAGCGCGAGAGCGACGCGGGCGGCGACCGCGCGTCGGTGTTCCGCCGCATGGCGGTGATCTGGGAGACGCGGCTCAAGAACGTGTTCGAAGCGCGCGACATCTGGCGCCGAGTGCTCAAGCTCGCGCCCGGTGACGAAGAGGCGAAGGCCGCGCTCGAGCGCCTCGAGCGCAGGCCCACGATCGTCGAGGCCGACCTCATGGCCTTCGAGGAGTCCGCGCCCAACGTCGCCCCCGAAGGTCCAGCGGCGCTCGTCTACGAAGCCGCGCCGGTGTACGCCGATGCGCCCGCGTACGAGGCCGCGCCGGTGTATGCCGATGCGCCGGTGTATGACGCTGCGCCGGTGTACGCCGATGCGCCGGTGTATGACGCCGCGCCGGTGCACGCCGATGCGCCCGCGTACGAGGCCGCGCCCGCCGAAGACGCGACCTATGTCTTCGATGCCCAGTCGTCGCCGCAGGGGTTCTTCGGCCACGCCCCCTCGCACGACGCCGCGCCGCGGCTGAGCTTCTCCGACGAGCGCGCCGACATGCCTACGGTGCCGCCCCCGGTCGACCTGCGGAGCCCCTTCGCGGATGTCTCGCCGCCGCAGATGCCGGCGCTTCCCACCTTCACGAGCGCTGAGGCTCCCGCGGCGCACAGCTTCCTCGAAGAAGAGCTGTCTGCCGAGTACGTCGCCAACGAGGCCGAGGTTCACCCCGTGTGGCCTTCCGCCGAGCCGGGCGACGCGCTGCAAGAGGCGCCCACGCCGCCTCCGCCCGCGATGCCGTCGATGCCGCCGCCGCTGCCGCGCATGTCGTTTCCGCCGTCTCCGCCTGCGCTCCCTACGGCGCCCGCCGAGTCACCCTTCGACGCCCTCTCGGAGCTCAGCATGTCCGACGCCGAAGAGGTTGAGGCCAGCGAGATCGATGAGAGCGAGATCGAGTCCGACGATGCGCCTTCGCTCGACGACCTCGCCGCCCTCACGACCCTCCCCGGCCAGAACGATCCCGCGCGCCGTCGCGACTGAGCGACACACCGAAACCCGCACACACGTGCGGTCTTCTCTGCGGACACTGGTGACCGATCGCTGCGCACCTTGCGCGACGATACCGGTCGCACGTGTCCGTTTTGGGGTCAGTGATACAGCGTCGGTTTGGTGACCACGGTGGGGGAGGGTGTATGTTTCCCACCCATGCGGGCACCATTCGGCGGGATCATGGTCGCAGCGCTCCTCGCGCTCGCGCCGACAGCATCGGCACAGCAGGCTACGACGCACGAGCACGACGCGCCCCACGCCGTCGTGCCCGCGTGGTGGGACGTCAACGACTCCGATGCGCTGCTCGCGCGCATGCAGCAAGCGTCGACGGGCAACCCTACGGTCGCTGCGCGGAGCATCTCGGCGGCGCTCCTCCACGGCGTCGAGCCGCAGGTGGCGTCATTCGGTCTGCACGCCCTCGCTGCGCTCGCACGGCCCGAAGGGGCCCTCGCGGTCCAGCGCTTCCTCGATCACCGCAGGCCCGGACTGCGGCGCCACGCGGTGGCGGCGGCGGTCGCGATCGGCGGCCCCGAGCTCGCCCGGGCCGTCGAGGCGCGCGTGGGCGACCCCGACCCTGACGTGCGCGGCGACGCTGCGATGGCCGTCGGAGACATGGGCGACCGCGCGGGCCTCGGGACCCTGTGGACGGCCCTCGACCGCGAGCTCGGCGCCTCGCTGCGCCCCGAGGGGACGCCCCTCATCCGCGGCTGCGCACACTCGATCGCGCGCCTCGGGAGCGCCGACGACGTCGAGCGGCTCCTGGGCTACCTGCGCCGCGCGCCGCTGCGGTCGCTCACCGAGGCCTTCGAGATCGCCCTCGGGAGAGACAACATCCCCGAGAGCGTGAAGCAGCGGGTGGTGAACACCGTCGGCAGCCTCGCAACGGGCGAGGCGAGAGACTTCCTCGTGCGGGTCGCCGACGGATACCGCGGCCGCCCCGCGCAGTGGGTCGACCTCGCCCGCGCGAGCGCCGCGCGCATCCAGGTTTCGGGAGGTGGAGCGTGACGCGCAACACCCTGTGCCTCGTCGCCCTCGCGACCCTCTCGCCGCTCGCGTGCGCGTCGACCAACGGCGGCGCCTTCGGGCTCGCCTACCCCGCCTCGTCGGCGGGCGAGCTCGCCGCGGTCGAAGCGCGCGCGCGCGCCGCCGCTGCGCCCATGGTCCCCGCCGTCGCGGTGGTGGTGCCCCCGGCGCCGGCGCGTGGCTTCGCGATGTTCGCGCTGCCCACGGGCGCGCGTACGGGGCAGGTGGGCGTGGCCATCGTAGGGCGCCCCGTGATCGCCGGCGACCTCGTGCTGGCGCGCTCGCCGGGCTCCATCGTGGCGTGGGGCCTCGACGGGCGCGAGCGATGGCGCGTGCCCGATCGCGGGTTCTCGCTCGTGGGCGCCTCGCAAGACGCGGGGCGCGTGGCGATCACCCTCGGAGGCGCCGGTGTCACGCGGCGCAGCGGCGCGCTGCTCGTCGTCGACGCCGAGACGGGCGCCCCGCAGCTCCAGCGCCCCGAGGCCCACGCCTTCGGCGCGCCGCTGCTCGTGGGCCGCGACCTCTACGTCCCCTGGGACGGGCAGAACCTCTCGGTCTTCGACGCAGACCGCGGCGCCGAGCTCGCGCGCGTGCGCACCCGCGATGACGTCTTCGGCTTCGCGCGCCGCGAGGGCCCCACCGTGTGGCTCGGGGCGCGCGCCCTCTACCGCTTCGGCGCCGACATGTCCGCCGGGCGCTCCGCGGCCGCGACGCGCGTGGCCTTCTCGCGCGACGGCCTCCCGGGCGCGCCGCCGTTCATGGCCGACCCGTATGTGACACTCAACGCCGGCCTCGACGCGCGCGAGCGCGTGCGCCTCGCGTGGCGACCCGACAGCGCCGCGCAGGGCGCCACCTTCGCAGGC
>CANMAT010000094.1 GCA_947494865.1 Deltaproteobacteria bacterium | reverse complement strand
CGCCGAGAAGCGCACGCTCACGTCGACCCGCAGCGGCGTTGCGTCGTCGGGGTCGTACGGCACGAGGCGCACCTCACCGGGGAACGACTGCGTCCCCGCGCGAAACACCTCGTCGCCGATGAGCCCCCCGAGGACGCGCGCGGCGCGCACCTCGACGGCGCTCCACCCGTCGCGGCGCTCGAGGTCGGAGTGAACGTGCACGACGATCTGCGTGGCCGGGCGCTCGCACCCGACCATACAAAGCAGAACGACATAGCGCGCGCGCGCTCGCCACGTCATGGGCCCGCCTCGCGAAACGTCGCCCAGCTCCCCTGCGGCACGGGCTCGGCGGGGCGAAGCGCGAACACCAGCGCCGCGATGACGCCCGCGGCGACCGCGGCGCCCCCCGCGATGGCCAGCGGCGCGACCCAGCGCGGGCGCGCGCGCGCCTCCGGCGACGCCCCCAGACGCAGCAGCTCCGCCGAGACGCGCACGACGCCGCGCCCGGTGCTCCACACGCTGCGCTCGAAGGGGGTGTACCCGGGCGCGATCACCTCGACGCGGTGCCTCCCCGGCGCGACGCCCACGTCGGTCTGTCCGACGCCCGCGAGGTGCTGGTCGACGTACACCGTGGCCTCGAGCACCGACGGGTCGACCAGCAGCCGCGCGCGATTCTCGAGCAGCAGGAGCCGCGCGTCGACCTCGACGCGGGCGCCCGGCGCGAGCTCGCGCTCGACGTGGAGCGGCTGGTATCCCTCGGCGGCCACGTCGAGGGTGCGCAGACCCGGATCGACCACGGCCGCGCGATCGATGATCACCACGGCGCGCCCGTCGACGCGCAGCGTGGCGTGCGGAGGCTGGAGCGCGACGGCGAGGGTGACGAGCGTCGCGCGGAGCCGCGCCACCTCGCGGCGCAGGGCCTCGATGCGCTCGGGGCGTGCGTCGGCGTCGGGGGCGCGGAGGTAGCGCTCGAAGGCCTCGACGGCGTCGACGTTGCGCCCGACGCCGCGATACGCGAGCCCGAGGTTGTACGACACCGCCGCGAGCGGGCGCAGGGCGAACGACGCCTCGAGGGCCTCGACCGCGTCGCGGAAGCGGTTTCCCTGGAGGGCGACCATCCCCTGCTCGAAGGCGACGCGCGCCGCGTCGGGGGCGGGTTGCGCGCCGAGCGACGGGCCGCGCGCGAGGGCCGCGCACGCGAGGAGCGCGGCGGCGACGGTGCGAGCGGTCGTAGCGGCGGGGCGCATCGCGGCGGAGCCTCAGTCGCTACGGAGGGGGGCTTCGGCGCGCGCCGCGTCGGGGGGCAGCGCGTCGAGCGCGCGCCGCAGCTCGACGGCGACCTGACGCGCGTCGCGCGGGCGCGCCGCCGGGGCGCGCGCGAGGAGCCGGGCTACGACGGCGTCGACCTCGGGGGTGAGCTCGCGCGAGAGCGCGCACACGCGCGGCGCGTCGAGGCGCGTGCGATCGAGCATCACGTCGATGACGGCGCCGGTGAAGGGCATCTGCGCGGTGAGCATTTCGAAGAGCGTGACGCCGAGGGAGTACAGGTCGCTCGCGGGCGTGCAGCGCTCGCCCAGCACCTGCTCGGGCGCCATGTAGGCCGGCGTGCCGAAGATCTGACCGGTGATGGAGAGCTTCTGGTCGCGGTGCATCTGCGCGAGGCCGAAGTCGAGCACGCGCACGCGCGGGGAGCGCGCGCACAGGAAGATGTTCGCGGGCTTGATGTCGCGGTGGATCACGTCGGCCTCGTGGGCGCGGGCGAGGGCGCTCGCGACGTCGATCGCCGCCTCGAGGGCCTCGGCGGGCGCGCCGGGGCCGCGGGCGAGGCGTTCATGGAGGGCCTCGCCGTCGAGGAGCTCCATCACGAGGTAGAGGTTGTCGCCGTCGACGCCGCTGTCGGTGACGTCCACGATGTTTCGATGGCGCAGCAGGTTGGAGGCCCTCGCCTCATCGAGGAAGCGGGTCTTCGAAGCGGCCGTGGCGGCGTACCGCGGGTCGAGGAGCTTGAGGGCGACGTCGCGCCCCGAGGCCTCATGGCGCGCGTGGTAGACCGCGGCGGTGCTGCCGTACCCCAGGGGACGCACGAGGCGGTAGTGGGCGCCTACGAGGGCGCCCACGCGGGGGTCGGCGGCCGCGGTGAGGTCAGCCCCGTCGAGCGGGCAGCGCCCGGCGTCGGTCTGATAGAGGGCCTTGCAGCGGGGGCATTGCTTCCACATGGGCGGGTGCGTCAGGGTAGACCGTCGGAGCCTATCACCCCGCGGCCCCGCGGCCCTCCACCCGTCAACGATGCAGGACGCTTGCGCAAAGGGGCCGCCCCGACGCACCATTGCGGCCATGACCATCAGCCCCTCGTTGGATGATCTTCGCGCGAAGCTCGACGAGACTGCGGGTGTTGTGCTGGGCAGCGACCTTCGTCCGCATTTCCTGCGTGATGGTGTGCTCGTCGTCTCGCCGAAGACCTCGCTCTTCGACTGCGCAATCGCCGTGGCCACCGACGATGCCACCGTGGTCGCCGCCTGGCTCGCCGACGGCACGCTCCGTCGACCGACGACCGAGGAGCGCGACGCGTGGAGCGACGACGACGCGCGCCGCTGGGAGGCCGTGATCGTGCAGCCCTTCGTGCTGGTGCAGGCCCCCGTGGCCCGACGCCAGTCGCGCGCGAGCGCGAGCGGCTAGCGGTAAGCGCCAGGTTCGGGTGGGGCCTTCGTAGAGGGGCGGGAGACGCTCGCGGCGTGGTACCGGGGCGGAGGCCGGCGACGGATGCGTCACCGGCCCCTCTTCGCGGGGCTCAGGGCGCCGGGCAGCGCCAGCCTACGTTGAACGAGTTGAGGATCGGCGTGGCGCCGCCCTCCGACGACTGCATCGAGATCGCGAGCCGAAGCTGACGCGCGGGCGCGATCGAGGCGCCCGAGAACGCCGCCGCGAGGCTCACGGGAGAGGTGTCGCGCGGCGCGAGCGCCACGGTGACCGACGACGCGGCGCCGAGGCCCACCGCGGTGGTCGCGGTGCGCGCCGCGAAGCTGATCGAGGTGCCCGCCGGGGTGGTCGCCGCCCACGTGAAGTTGGTGAACACCGGCGCGTCGCAGCCGAGGTCGACGGTCTCTTCGTAGGTGCCCTGCGCGATGGTGGTGCGCCGCACGGAGCCCGTGAAGTCGGAGTACGAGTACACCTGGTTGGGGCCGTAGAGCACCACGCTCGAGTTGGTGGAGGGGGTGTACCGAACGAGCGGCGAGGGGGCGAGGTAGTGGGCCGCCCACACGTTGCCCACGCGGTCGACGCCGAGCCCCGAGGGGCCCGTGAACCCGCCCGGGAGAGGCACCCGCGTGACGGCCGTGGCGGGGATCGTGCCGCCGCCCACGAACGCGTTCGAATCCCAGTTGAGGAGGCCGCCGGAGGTGGTGTCGCTCGTGGTGGCGTAGTTCATCCACACGCGCGCGCTCGCGTCGACGGTGATGCCGCGGCCGGCGGTGCCGCCGACGAGGCTTGTGGTGTCGACGCGCGTCCACGTATTGGTGGCGGGGTCGTAGCCGAGGGCGTCGCGGCAGTCCCAGCCCGCGAGCCAGAGGCGCCCGCGGCCGTCGGCCGTCATGCCGTAGGCGTTGGGGCAGTTGCCCAGGCGCCGCGTGGTGGGGTAGGCCACCGTGGGGCCCACGGTGAGCGTGGTCGTGTTGATCGACTGCAGCAGCGCCTGATTGAGCGTGCTCACCCAGAGGCGCCCGTCGCTCGTGACCACCATGGCGTAGGGCGCCACCGCGAGGGTGTACGTGCCGAGCGTGGCGCCGGTGCGCGGGTTGAGGCGGTACGCGCGCGAGGTGTTGTACCCGCCCACCCACACGTAGCCGAAGGGGTTGGTGGCGTCGCCGCGGTCGGTGGTGATGGCGCGCAGGACCGCGTCGGGGGTGCCCACGTTGGAGGTCCACAGCACGCACTCGTCGGCGCCGTAGGCCCTCACGTCGGTGGGGCTGCTCGACGTGTCGATCACGCCGTTGCCGTTGCGGTCGACGCAATTGCTCCGCTCCGCGGCGAGCTTGGTGACGCTGCCCTGCGTGCCGAAGCCGCGGCTGGCCACATACGCGTCGCCGTTGCCGTCGACCACCACGCGGCTCGGCATGTTGCAGCCGTTGTTGTAGCAGCACAGCCCGCGGCACTCGCCCGACGCGAGGCCCACGCGGTAGCGCGCCACCTCGCGCTGGCCCGTCGCGTCCCACTTGCCGACGGTGCTCTCGGCGGTGTTCACCACCCAGAGAAAATCGAGCGTGGTGGTCATCGACATGCCGCTCACCACGAGGCCGCCGCGCGCCGGGTCCACCGCCGTGCCGCGCTGCCCCGTCGCGTCGTACGGTGCGCCCCCGGTGCCGCCCACGGTGCGGTCGCGGCACCCGAGGTCGCAGCCGCCGCAGGTGATGCGCGTGTCGTTCTCGCAGCCGTTGGTCGGCCTCATGTCGCAGTCGCGAAACGGCGCCGTGCAGCTCGCGACGGCGCACGCGCCCGCCACGCAGGCGGCCGTGCCGTTGGCCACGGAGCACGCGTTGCCGCAGCGGCCGCAGTTGCCCACGGTGGTGCGCAGGTCGACCTCGCAACCGTTGTTGGGGTTGCCGTCGCAGTCGGCGAAGTTGGCCTCGCAGGTGAAGCCGCACACGCCCGCGGCGCAGTTGATCGTCGCGTTGGCGCGCGGGGGGCACGCGTTGCCGCAGCGGCCGCAGTGCGTGAGGTCGGCGTTGAGGTTGCGCTCGCAGCCGTCGGCGCGGTCGGTGTTGCAGTCGTCGAAGCCCGCGGCGCACACCTGCACGCAGCTCCCCGCGGTGCAGGTCGCCATCGCGTTGGCGTAGGGGCCGCAGCGGGTGCCGCAGGTGCCGCAGTTGGTGGGGTCGAACTGCGTGCTGGTGCACAGGCCCGCGCAGAGAACCTGGCCCGTCATACACGAGGTGCGGCACGCGCCCATGGTGCAGACCTCGCCCGCGCCGCAGGCGGTGCCGCAGGCGCCGCAGTTGGCGAGGTCGCTCTGCAGGTCGCGGCACACGCCCGCGCAGTCGGTCGAGCCCGTCATGCACGACACGCGACACACGCCCGCGCTGCAGATCTGCCCGTCGGCGCAGGCGGTGCCGCAGGCGCCGCAGTTGATGCGGTCGGTCTGCAGATCGCGGCACATGCCGGTGCACTCGGTGAGGCCCGCGCCGCACGAGATGCGACACACGCCCGCGGCGCAGACCTGACCCTCGGCGCAGGTGGTGCCGCAGGTGCCGCAGTTGGCGCGGTCGGTCATGAGGTCGCGGCAGACGTTGGAGCAGTTGGCGAGGCCCGCGCCGCACGACACGAGGCACGCGCCCATGGAGCAGAGCTGGCCCGCGGGGCACACGGTGCCGCAGGCGCCGCAGTTCTCGCGGTCGTTGGCGAGGTCGCGGCACACGTTGGAGCAGTTGGTGAAGCCCGCGCCGCACATGGTCTGGCAGCTCCCGCGCACACAAAACTGCCCGAAGGGGCACGCGTTGGCGCAGGCGCCGCAGTTGCGAATGTCGGTGGTTGTGTCGACGCACATCTCGGCCCCGCCGCCGGGGCCCGCGTCGGCGCCGGGGGCCGCGCAGGGCACCTGGAGCTCGGCGCATTGAATGCGGCAGCGGCCCGCCTGGCAGGAGTAGCCCTCGACGCAGGTGTTGCCGCAGGCGCCGCAGTGGGCGCGGTCGCTCTGGAGGTCGCGGCAGGTGCCCGAGCAGTTGGCGTTGCCGTCGGCGCAGGTCGCGGCGCAGGCGCCGCGCGCGCACACGAGGGCGTCGGCGCAGGCCGTACCGCAGAGGCCGCAGTTGGCGCGGTCGTTCGAGAGGTTGCGGCACGAGCCCGAGCAGTTGACGAGGCCCGCGCCGCAGGAGCCCTGGCAGGTGCCCGCGGAGCACACCTGGCCCGCCGCGCAGGCCACCCCACAGCCGCCGCAGTTGGCGGGGTCGGTGAGGCGGTCGACGCAGCGCACGCCACACGCGAGCTGGCCCGCGGCGCACTTCGCCCGACAGGCGCCCGCCGTGCAGCGCTCGGTGGCCGCGCAGGTGGTGCCGCACGCGCCGCAGTTCGTCGCGGAGCTCTGCAGGTCGACGCAGACCCCCGAGCACGACGAGGTGCCTGCGTCACAGCTCGCGGCGGGCGGCGGAGGGCTGCCGACGATCGAGTTGCCGCTGCACGAGAGCAGCAGCGTTGCCAACATCAAGAGCCCCGACAACCACCGTGCAGACCAGGCCATGAGAACCTCCGTGCGGGCCCTCACCGGAAGAGGTGGGGCCACGCCGCCGGACCGTGAGCGAGCGAAGAGAGAGAGCGTGCGCGGAGCGTGCGCAAAACCTGAATACGACGACAAATAGAGCAGTGTCGATGTCGCCGAACGTTCGACGCGGGCTCAACTTTGCGAACACACTGTTTTCGACGCGCGTAAGGGCGGAGCCGGGGCGGCGTTCCGCGCGGGCCGCAGGGGTCGACGGGTCGATGCGCCGCGGAGGAGGACTTCGATGAGGCAAGGAGCGACGATAGGAGTGGCGCTCGCGGCGGCGCTGATCGGGTGCGGAGGCGCTACGGCGCGCGCGGTGACGGTGGCGCCCGCGTGTCGCTTCGAAGCGACGTTGGAGGGGATCACCGACTTCGACCTGGTGGGCCAGCGCGATACGCCGGGCGCCGATGGTCAGGGCGACGCGCGGGTGCGCGTGCGGCCGTGCTCGACGGGTGTGCTGCGCGACGTGGCGCTGCGCAACGAGGGGGGCACCTACAGCCTCTGGCACTCGACGCCCGAGACCGGGAGCTGGCTCCTCGGCATCGCGGACGGAGAAGCCCCGTCGGCGCTGCGCAACGTACCCGAGGGGGCGCCCGGCGTGACGGTGGAGGCGGGCCGCGTGCTGCTGCTCTACGGCGCCGACAACGGCTCGGTGCGCGCCGGCGACACGCGCTACTCGGTGACGCTCACCTACGAGGACGGCCATGTCGAGCACGGCCTCGTGCGTCGCCTCGCGCCGCTGGTGGTCGCGGGCGAGTAGCGCGCGGCGCGAGCGCGGGCGCTCATTCGCGTGGGAGTGACGGCTACAGATCGAACACGAGGAGCTCGTGCGGGTCGTTGACCAGCACGTAGAGGCGCTTGTCGTCGGGGGACAGCTCGACCCCCTGCGGGAGGCGCCCCACCGTGGGGCCCTTCGCGAGGCCTTTGCCCGTCGCCACGTCGTAGGCCGCGAGGGGCACCGCCTCGCCGTACTGCGTGCCGCCCACGATGGCGGTCGCGCCGTCGCGGGTGAGGGCGAAGGCGCGCGCGGCGCTCTTCATCGGAATGGTTCGCAGCGCGCCATCGGCGACGGAGAGCACGGCGAGCTGGTGCGCGTCGCCGGAGGCGATCACCGACGCGCCGTCGGGGGTGAAGCGCAGGCCGTAGACCCACGCGCCCACCGAGGTCGACCAGCGCGGGAGGCCTGTGTCGGCGTCGAGCAGGGTGACGGCGCCCTGGTTGTCGCCCGCGGCCACGGTGCGGCCGTCGGGTGAGGCCGCGACGGCGTAGACCTCGCGCTGCGACTTCCACTTCCAGAGCTGGGCGCCGGTGGCGGCGTCCCACGCGCGGGCCGTCCAGTCGCTGGGCGTGTAGCCGTTGCCGCTGCCCGTGTAGACGCGCGTGCCGTCGGCGGAGAAGGTCGCGTCTTGGATCTCGTGGCGGTGGCCCTTGAGGGTGACGCCCTTCTTCCACGTGGCGGTGTCGAAGAGCGCGATGGCCTTCGCCCCCGACGCCACGAAGCGCCCGTCGGGCGAGAAGCACAGCGCGTGCGGAAACGCCGTGCCGAGGTGCGTGGTCTTGACCAGCGACATCGTCGCGGTGCTGTAGGTGCGAACCTTCTGGTCGAAGCTGGTGACCGCGACGAGCGCGCCGTCGCGCGAGAGCGCGAGCGCGTTGGTGGAGGAGCCGAACTCGACTCTCGCGTGCTGGGTGAATTTCACGGCCGCGGAGGGTCGCACGGCGTGCCGCGGGTGAACACCCTCGAGGCGGCTCTCCCCCGGTGCGATGTCGGCTGAGCCTTGACACGGAGAGGGCGGCGACGTTTGTGTGGGGCGGTCTCCTCGGGACCGCGTCGCTCCCGAGACGAGGAGTGACATCGTGTCCGACCCGCTGCCGAAGGTTCGCTACTCGTTCACCTCGCCCGGCGAGCCTACCAACCGATGGAAGGTGGTGCGCGCGCACCTCCGCGAGGCCCTCTCGGAGCCCTACGCGGCCATCGTCGACCTCGCCCACGAAGACCTCGCGGTCGACCCCGACGCGCTCCTCGGCGAGGGCTGCGAGCTCGTGATGCGCCGCGACGCCCACGCGCGGCGCCTCTGCGGCGTGGTGCATCGGGTGGAGCACCTCGGGGTTCGCCAGGGGCACCTGGTGGCGCGCGTCCACGTCGCGCCCGCGCTCGCGGCCCTCGCGCAGCGCCTCGACTCGTACGTGTTTCAAGACGTGACGGTGCCGCAGATGCTCGCTGTGGTGCTCGCCGAGGGCCTCGCGCCCTTCACGCGCGAGTACAACCTCGACGGTCTCCAGCGCGACTACCCCGTGCGCGAGTACTGCGTGCAGTACCGCGAGAGCGACCTCGAGTTCGTGCAGCGGCTCATGGCCGAGGAGGGCATCTACTACTACTTCGACCACGCGGGCTCGGCCGAGAAGCTCATGCTCGTGGACCACAACGACGCGCTCGTGGCCCTCGAGACGATGGACGGCGGCGCGGTGGGCATCGCGGGCCCCGAGGGCGGCACCGCCCCGGCGGAGACCGTGCGGCACTTCGAACTGTTGAACCAGACGCAGACCACGAGCGTGTGGGTGCGCGACTTCGACTGGACGCAGCCGCGCCTGGGCATCCCTGGCAAGGGGCTCTCGGGCGAGGTGCGCGGCGCCGACGTGCGCGGCCGCGACCGCGAGAGCTACGAGTACCCCGCGCCGCTCACCATCGGCGAGTACGACGCGGGCACGATGCAGTACACCGCCCACGACCACGCCGCGCAGGCGTCGCTCCGCAAGGAGCTGCACGCGTCGCGCGAGCGGCGCTTCAAGGGCGACGGCTACGTGACCACCTTCGCGCCGGGGGGCACCTTCACCGTGTCGGGGCACCGGAACTTCGACGTCGAGGCGCCGTGCTACATGCTCACCGCGGTGGAGCACCTGTGCCACGCGCCCGAGGAGCTCACCCCCGACGTGACGTCGGCCGAGCAGCAGGGCGAGCGGTATCACAACACCTTCGAGTGCCTCGCCCTCGACGTGCCCTTTCGGCCCTCGCGCGCCGTGCGAAGCCCCAAGATCGCGGGCGCGCAGACGGCCACCGTGGTGGGCCCCGCGGGCGAGGAGATCTACACGGACGAGCACGGGCGCATCAAGGTGCAGTTTCACTGGGACCGCTTCGGCGCCCGCGACGAGAGGAGCTCGTGCTGGGTGCGCGTGGCGCAGAACTGGGCGGGCGCGGGGTGGGGCTTCGTGTTCATTCCGCGCATCGGGATGGAGGTGGTGGTCACCTTTCTCGAGGGCGACCCCGACCGTCCCCTCGTGACGGGCTGCGTGTACAACGGCGAGAACCGGCCGCCCTACACGCTCCCCGACGAGAAGACCAAGAGCACCCTGAAGACCAACAGCTCGCCCACGAGCGGCGGTTACAACGAGCTGCGCTTCGAAGACCTCGCGGGCTCTGAAGAGATCT
>CANMAT010000093.1 GCA_947494865.1 Deltaproteobacteria bacterium | reverse complement strand
GGGGATCGCCCCCCTCGCCTGGCGCTTCGAGAAGATGGTTGCGCGCGATGCGCTTTACCCCTCGCAGCAACACGGGCACCTTGAAATTGATCAGGAGCGCGAGCGTAAGGTCGGTCGCCTTCAAGTAGGACAGAGCCTGTGCGGTATGCACCTCGTTGAGGTGCTCTACGGCCTTGATCTCCACGATCACGCTCCGCTCGACGAGCAGGTCCAACCGCCCCGAACCGACCACCTGCCCCTTGTACTCGATTCGAAACGTCGCCTGCCGCTCGAACTTCACGCCCCGCAACCCGAGCTCGATCTCGAGGGCCGTCTGGTACACCGACTCGAGGTACCCCGGACCAAGGTGCCGATGCACCTCGATGGCCGCGTTTACCACGCGTCTCGCGACCTCGTTCACCCCCAGCAGGGTCTCACGATACCTCGGCGGATCTCGCCTGGCAGGCTCCTCTTCCCCTTGCGACCCTTGCGCCCTTGCGGTCTCTTCTCTGTTCAAACTGCGATGCCCTCCGTCGGCCCCCAGCACGGATCGCAACCATCTCGCGCACGCGTCAACCCATCGTCGCTGGCCCCGCTCAGTGCGCGCTGTCGGGCCGCGCGGTCGGCGGCGCCGGGGCGATCACCGTCGTGGGGGCCGAGCCCCGCGCGAGGGCCCACGCGTCGAGCACCTTCGGCGCTGTGGTGTCGGGGTCGAGCGTGAACGACGAGTCCGTCGCCACCGCGTCGCGCAGCGCATCCGCGGCGAGGTCGCGGCGGTCGAGCGCCGCGTACGCCTCGGCGAGGCCGCGGTCGATCACGAGGCGCTGGTCGCGCGTGAGGTCGGTGGCTGCCAGCAGGCGCGCGCCGAGGGCCACGCACTCGACGTAGAGCCCGCGCGCGAGGTACTGGCGAAACACGGGCATCTCGCGCTCTACGCGGCGCTGGGCGTTGTGCACCTCGACGAGCTGCGCGTCGGCGCTGCCCGCGGGCTGCTCGCGCAGCACCGCGTCGGCGAGCGGGAGCATCAGCGCCTGCCCCCGCTGCACGCGCGCCGTCTGCATGAAGTTGAACTCCAGGATGAACTGCACCTGCGCGCGGTCACCGTAGAAGCGACGGGCCACTTCGAAGAGGGCCTCGTCGTTGTTCAAGATGTACCGCAAGAGGTACGGCAAGCGAATCACGGTGCCCGGCGACGGCGGGATGTCGAAGCGGCCGCCGTTGATGCGCGCGAGGTACGGGCCGCGGCGCGGGGCGGAGAGGTGACGGCGCGCGAGTTGCTCCCACGTGTCGCCCGTCTGCACGCGCAGGTACGTGACGCTCGGAATGACCAGGTGCGTGCCCGGGCCGATCGCCGGGTTGGCCTGCATGTACAGGTAGTTGGCCGCGACGATCACGGCCTCCAATCCCACGTTGCCGTAGTAGCGCTCGGCGAGGCCCGCGAGCGTCTCGCCGCGCGCCACAACGTGAATCACGTCGGCCTGCGCCGTGGATGGCGCGCCCACCGCGAGCGCGAGCGCGAGGAGCACCACACGGAGCGCGCGCGTCATCGCGTGGCCTCGCTGGCGGCGCGGAGGTCGACGTCGATCCACACGACGCCGCCGGGCGCCACGGTGATGCTGCGGTCTTCGGTGACGCACGCGGGGTTGCGCAGTCGCACGAAGTGGCTCCCCGGCGCGAGCGGGACGGGCCGCGCCGTGGGCGTCGTATCGACCACCACGCCGTCGACGGAGATCTCGGCCCACGGTCGCGCCAGCACGCGGAGGTAGCCCACGCCGACGGTGCCCATGGGGCGCGGGCCGAGCGTGGGCGTAGGCTCGGGGTCGCGCGCGAGGGAGAGCTCGGAGGTGCCCAGTCCCAGCGCGAGGGCGAAGGCCGCGGCACCTTGCGCGAGGGCCACCGCGCGCAGCGGGTGACGCTTGACGGTGACCTTCGCCCACGAAGAGGCCACGGGCCCGAGGGCGCGGCGCTCGCCGTCGTGGTCGAGCACGCCCGCCTCGCGAAGATGCGCGATGAGCCGCGCCTCGTGGGAGCTCACGCCCGCGCGCGAGAGGTACTCGTTGAGGTCGTCGCAGAGGGCGCCGGTGGAGGGGTAGCGGTGCACGGGGTTCTTCTCGAGGCAGCGCCCGAGCACGCGCTCGATCACGGGCGGTACGTCCCTTCGCACGGCGCGCGGCGGGGTGTACCGGTCGAGCCTGATCTTCTGCATCACGGTGCGCGCCGGGTCTTCTTCGAAGGGCCTGCGCGCCGTGAGCATTTCGTAGAACACGATGCCGAAGGAGAAGAGGTCGGAGCGAAAATCGAGGCGGTCGCCCAGCACCTGCTCGGGCGACATGTACGCGGGCGTTCCGACCACGCCGAGGCCCTCCGAGCTCGACTCGCCCACCTCGCGCGCGAGGCCAAAATCCGCGAGCTTCACGTCGCCCCGACGACTGACGAGCACGTTGGAGGGCTTGCAGTCGCGGTGGATGACCCCGCGGAGGTGAACGTACTCGAGGGCGCGCGCGATCTTGAGGGCGATGACCGCGGCCACGTCGACGGGGAGCTGCTCGGCCGGCGCGCGCTTCGTGAGGGCGCCGAGGGAGAGGCCGTCGACGAGCTCCATCACGATGAAGGGGCGGCCCTCGGGCGAGACGCCTGCGTCGTGCACCTGCGGGATGTTCTGGTGCGCCATGGAGGCGAGGAGCGCGGCCTCGCGGTCGAAGCGCACGCCGAGCTGCGAGCCCGGCGCCACCGACGACTTCAAGAGCTTGATGGCCACGTCGCGGCCGAGGGGCTCGTGAGCGGCCCGCCACACCTCGGAGAGCGTGCCCTCACCGAGCTTGTCGAGGAGCTTCCAGACGCGGGGAGCGGTCGCGATCGAGAGGCCCGACGCGGGCGGCGCACTGGGGCGCGCGGTCATCCCCCGCAGGCCTCGCGGGGGAGCGCGCGAACCTGCTCGAGGCGCGCGCGGGCGGCCGTGCCCGCGGTGGTGCGCCCGTGGCGCTCGATGAGGAGCCGCAGGGTGCGCTGGGCCTGCGTGCACATGCGCAGGTTGACGAAGGCCTCGGAGAGCACCGCGAGGGCGTCGGGCACCGCGTCGCCGTTGGGGTACGTCTGGAGCAGTCGGTTGAGGTCTTGCACCGCGGTGGCCGCGCGGTTCTCGATCACGAGGGCGCGCGCTTGAATGAGCAGGGCGTCGTCGGCGAGCGCGTCTTGCGGGGCGCGGGTGACCAGGGCCTGCACGAGGAAGCGGGCGCGGGGGTAGTCCCTCGCGTCGAAGGCCGCGCGCGCGAGCGCCAGGAGGGCCGCGTTGTCGGCGGGGATCTGCGACGGATCGACCGCCGGGGCGATGCCCACGCGGCGCTCGATGGAGGTGATGCGCGCGTCGGTCTGCGTGCGCGCGGTGGCCGTCTCGTCGACGGAGTGGCGCAGGTCGTCGAGGGCGCCGTTGAGGGTGCGGATGCGCTCTTCGAGGGCGTCGATGCGCACGCCGAGGTCGGCGAGGTTGCGCGTCTGCGTGCGCGCCTGCTCGAGCTGCTCGTTGAGGGTGCGCACCTGCGCGGTGGCCTGATCGACGGCCTGCTGCAATTGCTCGCGGCGCTGGCGGTCGTTGTTTTCGAGGGCGCCGAGGCGGTGGTCGAGCTCGGCGCGCACGCGGTCGTGCTCGCCGCTGGTGACCCAGCACGCGGGGGTGAGCGTCGCGAGGGCGAGCACGGCGCAGAGGAGGCGGGGAGGGTTCGGTCGGCGGCTCATCGGTTACTCTGTCAGGGGCGCAGGCGGAAATCGACGCGACGATCGCGGCGCCAGCCGTCTTCATCGGACCCGGAGGCGAACTCGGAGCCCTCGCTCGACACCGCGAGGCGGTCGGGGAGCACGCCCAGCGAGATCATGTACCGCTGCACGATGCGGGCGCGGCGCTCGCCGAGGGCGAGGTTGTACTCCGTGGTGCCGCGCGAGTCGGCGCGGCCGATGAGCACGTACCGCGTGGTGCGCTCGCGCTGGATGCACTCGGCGGCGCGCTGCAGCGTCTGCCGCGCGCCCTCGGAGAGGGCCACGTCGTCGAAGCTGAACTCGGGCGGCGTGAAGGTGCACTGCGAGCCGCGGTTCTCGACGGGGTCGGTGTCTTCGACCTCGGCGGCGATGCAGTGGCCGGCCTCACAGCGGCGGCCCTGGCCGCAGGGGCGCACGCTGTCGCACTCGGGCCGCGCGCGGCACTGGTGCTCTTCGCACAGCTGGCCCACGAGGCAGTCGTTGTCGCCGTCGCACGCGTTCACGCCCGCCACGCAGCGGTTGCGCAGGCACGTCTGGCTCGCGGCGCAGTCGGCGGTGGTGCGGCACTGCTGGCAATGGCGCTGCACGCACCACTCGCGGCGGCCGTCGCGCTGGCAGTGCTGATCGTTCTCGCAGTTGGGGTAGTCGGGCGTGCTCGTGCACGCTGCGAGAGCCGCGAGCGCGAGCAGCCGCGCGGCGAGCGAGAGACGCGAACGGCCACCGGGAAAGCCCATAGACCGCGTGCGTATCGCCCAGCAACCCGGCTTGTCAACGTTCCTTCAGGCGGGCTGCGGGGGCGAAGGGCTTCGCGAGCGGGTGTCACTCGCGCTTGAAAGACGGTATACGCGCCACGCGATGACGACAGAAGTGACCCCCTGGCTCGACCGCCGCAAGGCGCGGCGCATCCTCGGCCTCGCGGGGCCCGTGATCCTCGCGATGCTCACCCAGACGGGGGTGAACGTGGTCGACACGATGTTCATCGGTCGGCTGCCCCCCGAGGTGGCCAGCGACGGTCAGTTCGCGCTCACGCCGTCGCTCATGTTTTTGTGGGCCGTCGGCGGGTTTCTCTCTGCCATCTCGGTGGGCACGCAGGCCACCACGGCGCGGCGCTACGGCGAGGCGCGCCTCGAAGAGGCCGGCGCGGTGCTCCCCAACGCGACCTCGGTGGCGCTCGTGGGCGGCGCCGTCGGCGCGGTCGTGGGGTGGTTCACGCTCCCGTGGGCCTTCAGCCTCTTGTCTGACAACCCCAACGTGATCGCGCTCGGCACGGGCTACTCGCGCTGGCGCTTCCTCGGCATCGCCTCGATGGCCGCCACCGCGGCCTACAAAGCTTTTTATGACGGCGTGGGGCAGACGCACCTGCACCTCGTGGCCGCCGTGGCCATGAACGTGATCAACCTCGCCCTGTGCTGGGTGTTCATCTTCGGCCACCTGGGCGCGCCCGCGATGGGCGTCGAGGGCGCGGGCCTCGCCGCGTGCGTCTCTACGTGGATCGGCTTCGCCGTGATGGTCGCCTTCACGCTGCGCAAGGCCGACCTCGCGCAGTTTCGCTTCTATCGCCCCGGGGTGCTCTCGCTCACCACCGTCAAGCAGCTCTTGCGGCTCTCGGTGCCCGGCGGCGTCGCGACGGCCGTGGTGATGTTCGGCTTTCTGCTGTTCACCAAGGTGGTGGGGCGCATCGACGCCGAGGCCATGGCCCACGGCGCGGCGCACAGCTACAACGGCGCGGCCACCACCATCATCATCGAGGTGCTGAGCGCCACCTTCGTGTCGTGCATGGCCTTCGGCACCTCGACGGCCACCCTCGTGGGGCAGAGCATGGGCCAGGGCGACCCCGACCTCGCGGAGCAGTACGCGTGGACGAGCGTGAAGCTCGGCGCGATGATCTTCGGCGCCATCGGGGCGTTCATGTTCGCGTTTCCGCGCGGCGTGCTCGGGGTGTTCAGCCACGAGCCCGCGGTGATCGAAGCGGGGGCGGTCCCGATGCGCATCATGGCCACGATGGGGCCCGTGGTGGCCGTGGCGATGATCCTCACGCAGGCCCTCTTCGGCGCGGGCGAGACGCGCTACGTGATGATCGTGGAGGTGTCGCTGCACTTCTTGTGTCTGGTTCCGCTCGCGTGGCTCTTCGGCATGGTGCTCGGGCTCGGGCTCCCCGGCGTGTGGACGGCCGTGGCCGTGTACGCCGTGGCCCTCGCGGGCCTCATGGCGCTGAAGTTTCTGCGCGGCGGGTGGAAGAAGCTCACCCTCTGACGGCGCCTCGAGAGAAAACGCGCGCTCGCCTTATAGCGCGGCGCGTCGCCGCCGTTCTCCGTAGGTGGAGGCAGCGGCGCACATGGGACACGCTCACCACTTCTTGTCTCGCCTCGATCGGGTCTCGCAGGATCATGTGGAGCTCGCGCTGTCGCTCTACAACGACCCGGCGCTGCTCCGGCACATCATGCAGGAGGCGGGCGTGTGTGCGGGGTCCGAGCGCGTGGCCCTCTCGCTCGACCACCCCGTCGAGGGGCCCTTCGTGGTGGTGACCCGCGACGGGCGCTTCGTCACCTGCCTCGGCGCCGGCATGCGCGTCGACCTGCCCGTGATCACGCGCCCGTGCCTCGACGGGGTGATCGAGCGCGTCGCGACGATGCGCGAGCGGCGCGACATGGCGGCGCGGCTGTGCCCCGACGAGCGCGCGAGCGGCAAGCTCATGCGGCGGGTGTTCAACGCCGGGGAGAACCTCTCGCGCGAGGAGTTTCTCGCCCTGTCGGCGATGCAGCCCATGCTGGTCAAGAGCCTCGTGGCGATGCTCGCGCCGACGCGCGACCTCCTGCGGAGCTGCCAGTCGTTCTTTCGCGAGATCAGCGTCGGCGCGTGCTCCGCGGAGGACCTCGACGACGCCGAGCGCGCGGCGCTGCACGTCTGGTGGGACGCGAACTGGGGCCTCAAGCACACCCTGCTCCTCCTCGGCCTCGACGGCGACGCCGCGCGCCTCGCGCAGCTCCTCGGCGGCGGCCTCGGCGACGTGCGCCACGCCTTCACCCACGACGCGATGCTCAACGGCCTCTTCGCCCCCGCCGCCGCGGGGGCGTGGTGCACCGCGCGCTTCGGCGACGCCCTGGTGCCCCTGTGCCACGCGGGCTTCCACGCGGCCTCGACGCGCGCCGAGGTGCTCGAGAACGCCATGGGACTCTTCGCCGTCGCGGGGCGCTCGAGCTTTCACCGCAGGGCCGCGCACCGCGCGCTCCTGCCGGGCGCGGCGCCGGCCGCCAACGACGGGCCTGCGCGCGCGGTGCACCTCCTCAAGCGCGACTGCGAGCGCGCCTTCGGGCACGCCTTCGCGCGCGACGTCGACCGCCTCGAGGTCGACGCCGCCGTCGCGGGCGCCACGCGCTTTCTCGCGCAGCGCACCGCCACCGCGCACTGGAACGGCTGGCGCTCGCTCAGCGACGTGCCCGTCGATCTGGCCCGCGTGGCCCTCGTCGACGACCTGCGCTGCGTGCTCGACGAGAAGTCCGACGTGGCCGACGCGCTGCGCCACCTGCCCGCCATCGCCCGGATGCGCGCGCAGGATTTCTACCTCCCCGAGGCCATCCTCCAGCGCGTGCGCGAGCCCTGGTCGCTGCACCGAACGCTCGTCGCCGCCGCGCGCGTCACCCCGCGCGACGCCGCCCCCGCGCGCCCCGTCTACAGCGCGGGGCGCAACGAGCCCTGCCCCTGCCGCTCGGGGCGCAAGTTCAAGAAGTGCTGCGCCGTCACCCCGGCGACGCCCCGTCGCAGCGCGGCGTAGCTACGGCCAGGGCGCCGCGGTGCGCTGCGGCGCGTCGGGCGCGCGCGGGTCGAAGCGCAGCATGGTGCCGCGGTCGCCCACGGCGATGCCCGCCACGGAGGCGCCGTCGGGCACGAACGCGAGCGCGTGCAGGTCGCAGCGCGTGCCCGTGGCCACCTCGGCGTACGAGGCCCCGCCGTCGCGCGAGACGAGCAGCGCGCCGCGCTCGCCCGCGACCCACAGCGCGCCGTCGGGCGAGCGGGTGACGAAGTTGAGGTCGCCCGCCACGGTGCCGCGCGCGAAGCGCCAGCGCACGGCGCGGGCGTCGTCGTCGATGCGCGCCCAGAGGAGCATGCCGTCGGGGCCGCAGAGGGTGGCCGTGCCGTCGCGGTCGACGCGGAAGCCTGTGACGTCGAGGCTCGGGAGCCCCGCGAAGTCGTGGGCCTCGGGGCGCCACGTGCGGCCGCCGTCGCGCGTGGCGAACACCCGGGTGCAGAGGGCCACGCCGTGCGCGTCGAGGTCGTGCGAGAGCGCCCAGCCGCGCCACCGATCGAGGAAGAACACCCCGAAGGGCCGCGCGCCCGCGACGGGGAGCGGCGCCCAGGTGCGCCCGCCGTCGCGCGTGGCGAGCATGTCGTCGCCGGCGCACACGAGGAAGCCGTGCTGCGCGTCGGTGAAGAGCACCTGGGTGTACATGGCGCCCGCCGCGAGGCCGCGCGCGCGGTCGCCGGCCATGAGCACCTCCCAGAAGGCGCCGCCGTCGGCGGTGCGCCACACGACGGCGGTGTCGTCTTCGCCCGCGGCGCCGCAGGCCCAGGCGTGCTGCTCGTCGAGGGCGCACACGGAGTAGAAATGGTGCGCGTCGGGGTCGCGCGGGTCTTGCCGCGTAAGCTCGCGGAAGGTGTGGCCGCCGTCGCGCGAGACGAGCAGCCCGCCGGGTGTGCGGGGCCCGCCGAGCGCGAGCCAGAGCGACGCGCCGGGCGTCACGCTGGCGTCGGCGATGAGCGGACGTGGAGCGCGGGGAGTGGGTCGTCGGGCGCGCGGCTGCACAGGGCCGCGGAGTGTGCACCAACCGCGCCCTCGCGACACGGAAGGTTCTGTCCACTGGTCGATTTTCATGCGCTTTTTGAGGGCCGTGGCGATGTTCTGTCACGTCGTCGCGGGGGCGATGCGCGGGCGGGTTTCGAAGTAGAGTCGCGGCGCCGTGTCGCCCTTTCGCTCGCGCCCGCAAGACCCGCTCGCCCCCCTCGCCGCGAGCGACGACGTGCGCGACGCCGTGGGCCAGATGGTGCGGCAGTTCGCCGACCCGATGGCCTTCCTGCGCGAGCTCGTGCAGAACGGCATCGACGCGGGCGCCACGGCGCTCACGGTGACCCTCGACTGGGAGGGCGGCGACGGCGACGACGCGCAGGGCACCCTCCGCGCGGCCGTCACCGACGACGGCGCGGGCATGACGCAAGACGTGATCGAGCGCAGCCTGCTCGTGCTGTTTCGCTCTACCAAAGATCGCGACGCGACGAAGATCGGCAAGTTCGGCGTGGGGTTCTTCTCGGTGTTCGCGCCGGAGCCCCTCATGGTGCGCGTCGAGACGGGCACCGACGCCGCGCGCGAGGGGCTGCGCCTCACGCTCCGGCCCGACTTCACCTACGAGCTCGAGACGTCGACGCCGCGCCGCGGCACCGCCGTGCGCCTCGACCTCGCGCGCTCGCGCGGCGCCGCGCGCGCCTTCGCGGCCGCCGCCGACGACGCCCTCGCGCGCTGGTGCCCCCACGTCGAGGTTCCCCTGTCGTTCGAAGTGCGCGGCCTCGGCGACGCCGACCGCAGCGCCCGCGTCGACCGCCCCCTCGCGGGCGACGGCGACGCCAGCCTCACGCACCGCGCCGCGGGCGTAACCTACGCGCTGCGCGTCTCGCCGCGCGCGGCCAGCGCGGCGTTCTACAACCGCGGCCTCCTCCTGCACGCGTGCGACGAGGCCCTCGTGCCTCACGTCGCGCTGCGGGTCAACGCGCCCGACCTGCACCACACGCTCTCGCGCGACGACGTGCGACGCGACGCGGCCTTCGCACGCGTGGTCGACCGCGCCCGCGCCCTCGCCGCCGACGCCCTCGCCGACGCCCTCGCGCGGTCGCTCGTGGCGCTCGCCCACGCCTGCGCCGAGCGCCGCCACGCGGGGGCCGTGCACGACCGCGCGGCGGCCTACGTCGCCCTCGTCGGCGTGGCGGCCGAGGCCCCCTTCGAGTTGCGC
>CANMAT010000092.1 GCA_947494865.1 Deltaproteobacteria bacterium | reverse complement strand
GTCGAGTCCGAGCTGGCCGATCGGCTGATGCAGCGCAACTGGGACGGCGAGGCCCGCGCCATCGTCACGGCCGCGCGGGCGCGCCTGCCCGACGCGTGCTGGCCCTCGCGCATGTTGCTCTCGCTCGCGCAGCGCCGCGACGACGGCCGCGTCGAGCTCGGGCTCGCGGGCGAGGTGCGCCGCTGCGACGCGCTCTCCGACGCGGCGGCGGCCACGCTGTCGCGCCTGCGCCGCTGGGGCGACGCCGAGACCGAGTACCTGCGACTCGTGGCCGACGACCCCGAGGGCCGCGGCCTCCGCCGCTCGCTCGTCGAGCTGGCCCGCGCGCGCGGAGACCACCCCGAGGCCGCCCGCCGCGCCCTCGCGCTCCTCGCCGACATGCCCGAAGACGACGCGCTGCGCGCCGACCTCGTCGACGTGCTCGTGTCGCAGGGGCAGTCCGACGAGGCCCGCGCCGTGCTCGACCGCGAGCTCGCGCGCTCGCCCGCCGAGCTGGCCACGCTCTACCGCACGCGCGCGGTGCTCGCGCGCCGCGACGACCTCGAGCCCTGGCGCCTCGACGGCCGCCGCGTGCTCGCCGACTTCGAAGCCTCGGGGCGCCAGTACGACGGCTCGGCGGTGCTGGTGCTCGACTACACCGTGCGGCGCACCTACGCCGACGGGTCGGCGCTCGAGCTCACGCACAACGTCGTGCGCGTGCAGTCGCAGGAGGCCGTGGAGGAGTACGGCGAGTTCTCGCCGCCGCAGGGGGCGTCGATCTACCGCGCGCGCACGCTCAAGGCCGACGGGCGCATCCTCGAGCCCGAGCAGGTGGCGGGCAAAGACTCGCTCTCGCTCCCCGAGCTGCGCCCCGGCGACGCGGTGGAGTTCGAGTACGTGCGCGCCCTCTCGCCCGTCGACCTCGCCCCCGGAGGGTTTCTCGGAGACCGCTTCTTTTTCAGGGGTTTCGACGTCCCGTACGACCGCTCGGAGTACGTGGTGGTCACGCCCCGCGACATGCCCCTCGTGGTCGACCCGCGGGGCCCCGCGCCCACGCTCGAGCGCAGCGACCACCGCGGCGTGATCGAGCACCGCTGGGTCGCGCGCCAGAGCCACCGCATGACGCCCGAACCCCGCTCCGTGGCCGCGCGCGAGTTCATCCCGAGCGTCGCGGTGGGCGTGGGCGCCACGTGGGATCGCTTCGTCGACGCGCTGCGCGAGCGCATCCTCGACATGGACGTCGCCGACCCCGAGTCGGTGCGCCTCGCCGCCGAGCTCACCCGCGGCGCGCGCACGGCCTCGGAGAAGCTCCTGCGGCTGCACCAGTGGGTGCTCGACCACATCGAGCAGCAGGGGGCGGGCACGCCCTTCGACCAGGCCGCGCGCATGGTGGCCTCGCGGCAGGGCCATCGCACGCGCGTGCTGTGCTACCTGCTCAACCTCTCGGGCGTGCCGTGCGAGCTCGCGCTCGTGCGCCAGGGCTCGGCCGACGCGACGCCCTCGCCGCTCGCCGACGACGACACGTTTCAATCGGTGATGCTGCGCGTTCGCACCGAGCGAGGCCAGCAGTGGATCACCGGCGCCGATCACAACGCGCCCGTCGCGTACGTTCCGCCCGCGCTCGCGGGCGCCGAGGCGATTCTCCTGGCGCCCGGCGCCCCCCACGAGCGCCTGCCCGCGCTCGACCTCGAGGCCCACGGGCGGGCGCTCACCGTGCGCCTCGCGCTCTCGACCGACGGCTCGGGCCGCGCGACCGTCGAGGAGCGCCTGCGCGGCTACGCGGCCACCGGCGCGCGCGAGGCCGTGCGCTCGATGGACGTCGCCAACCGCGAGCGGCAGTTCGAAGCGTACGTGGGGCGCATGGTGGCGGGCGCGTCGCTCGAGGCGCTCGACATCACCGGCGTCGAAGACCGCGAGGCCGACATGGTGCTGCGCTACACCTTTCGGGCGCCCAACCTCGCCACGCCGTCGGGCGCGCAGCTCGCGTTCGAGGGGATGTTTCAAGCCGAGGCCGCGCGCGTCTACGCCGACACCCGCGAGCGCTCCGTGCCCATGTGGAACGGCGACCCCGTGCGCGCCACCCTCGACCTCACGGTGACGCTCCCTACGGGGGCGCGCGTCGAGGAGCTCCCGCCCGACGCGGAGGGCCGCGTGCCGGGCATCGCGTGGTCGATCCGCAGCGAGCGCACCGCCGGGGGCTTTCACCTCGCGCGGCGCGTGGAGATCCCCACCGGTCGCGTGACGCCCGAAGGCTACGCGGCCTTCGCCGAGACGGCGCGCGCCCTCGACACGGCGGACACCCGCCGCATCACCATCGCGCTTCCCTGAAGGTGTTTCAAGCGCCCTCCCGCATCGCGTGGGAGGGGAGGGCGCGGCCTGCGCTCAGCGGTACGTGAAGACGATCTCGTGGTCGCAGATGCGAAACACGTCGCCCTCGCCGATGGGGCGACGGTCGACGCGCGTGCCCTGAAACTCGATGCCGTTGGTGCTCCCCATGTCGACCATCCAGAACTGGCCCTGGTGGCGCACGATGCGGGCGTGCTGCCGCGACACGTTGGGGTCCTTCACGATGAGGTCGCAGCTCTTGTTGCTGCGGCCGATGTAGAACTCGTCTTTGACGATGGGGTACTTCTGCCCCTCGAACACGGCGTAGAGCACCGGGCCCGTCGCCGCGCCGGGGTACGCCGGCGGCTGCGCCACGCGCTGCGGCTGCTGCGGCTGACCGTAGCCACCACCCGCGGGGAGCCCCTGGGGCATCGGGGCGCCCGGGTTGGGCGCCTGCCGCTGCTGCGGCTGCACGTAGCCTGCGTTGAGGGGGGGCTGCTGCATCGGGCGCATGCCGTTGGGGCCGCCCATCGGAGGCGGCGCGGCGGTGCGCGGCATGGGGCCCGGCGAGCCCGACATCGGACGCTGCGGGCCGCTCATCCCCATGCTGGGAGCGCCCGGTGGGCCCCCAACCGGCGGCCTCGCCACGCTGCCGGGCGCGATGGTCTGACGCAACTTGCCCTGGCTTCGGGCGTAGTGGCGCATCGCCTCGTTGATGAGGTAGTCGACCGAGCACTCCAGGTCTTGAGACATCTGTTCGAAGGTGTCCCAGAGGTAGTCACGGCACTGAAACTGGCGGAGTGACTTGCGGTTCGGATCTTCGGTCATGGGGTCCAACAACCGGCCGCATTTCTACGGGTGGGCGTCCGTCTCGGCGGAAGGTATCAGCGGCCTCAGAGGACACAGACGGGCGACGAAATCACCTGCCTGGGAGGCTCCTTCGCAGAGAAGTTCGACGGCACGTTACCACCAGCCGCGGCGCGGAGGGAAAGTTCTCTCCGCACCGGCCGCAGGCGCCGTCGAAGGCTCGCGTAAAAGTTGGTGTCGAGCGACGGGTGGGAGCGCGCGGGCTCAGCGGTATACGAACTGAATCTCGTGATCGCAGATGCGATAGAGGTCGCCGTGTTCGACGACCTTCTTGTCGACCTTGACGCCGTTGAACTCGACGCCGTTGGTGCTCTGCTGATCGACGATCCAGTACTGGCCGTTGTAGAGCACCACGCACGCGTGGCGACGCGACACGTTGGAGTCGCGAATGGTGAGGTCGCTGGTCTTCTGGCCGCGGCCGATCACGAACTCTTCTTTCGTGACGGGGTACTGCTGGCCCTCGTAGATGGCCACGAGGGTGCCGCCCTGGCGGCCCTGCTGCTGCGGCGGGCGCTGCGGCGGCGCCATGGGCTGCTGCGGCGGCGGCATGTGCTGCTGTTGCTGCTGCTGCTGGGGAGGCGGCGCCATCGGGCGCTGCGCGCCCATTCCGCCCTGCTGGCCCATCGGCTGCTGCATCGGAGCGCCCATTTGCGATGGAGCTCCAGGCATCTGCGTGGGAGCACGCTGCTGGCCCATCATGGCGCCCGGGTTGGGGAGCGCGCCGGGGCCTCCCTGCGGGCGCTGCGCGTTGGGGTTCATGGGAGGCAGCCCCCCGGGCTGACCGCCGAGCGGCGGGAGCCTCGGAGCCTGCTGCATGCCCTGCTGCGAGGACATTCCCTGCGGGGCGCCCTGGTTGAGCGGAGGCATCGGCGGGCGCTGACCCTGACCCTGCATCTGCGTGGGCATCCCCGGCATCGGGGGCGGCGCGCCGGGCATCCCCGGGCGCTGCTGGTTGCCCATCGGAGGCGGCGCGCCGGACATCCCCGGACGCTGCATGCCGCCCATGCCCTGCTGGGCCATGCCCTGCTGGCCCATGCCCTGCTGGCCCATGCCCTGGTTGGGCGGGCGAAAGCCGCCGCCGGCGCGGGGCTCGAGGGGCTCGGGGATGTCGGCCATCGGGCCGCCGCGGCCCTTCGACTGGAGGTACACTCGCATCGCTTCGTTGACGATCGAGTCAGGCGTGCAGTCCATCTCGTGGGCGATGGCCTCGAACGCGTCCCAGAGGTAGTCGCGGCACTGGAACGTCCGAGGATTCTTGTTCTGGGGATCGGGCATCATGGCGAATGGTCCGTCACTGCGTTCTAGCGGTTGGCGCCGGTGGGGGTCTGCTGTCCCTGGCGGAGCGTCTGCTCGAGGCTCTGTCGCGTGCGCGTCGCGACGGCGCCTACGGTCGTGAGCTGCGCGTCGGTCCACCCCTCGCCGGTCACCGGCGTGGCCTCGCTCACGTACGGCTGGAGCGCGGCGAGGTCGGCCTGCTCGCCCTTGATGCCGAGGAACATCATCGCGAGCACGCGCACCGGCACGGGGTGGGTGTTCGCGAGGAACCCGCGCAGCGACTCGCGCGGCGGCGGCGCGAGGTCGCCCAGGGCCTGCGCCTCGCCGTTGAGCTCGGCGAACGTGAAGCCCGCGAAGGGCGCGCTCCGCGCCGCGCCGAGGTGCTGCATGAACTCGGGGATGATCGCCGCGCCGCCCAGCTTGATGATCGCTTCGCCGAGCTTCCACCGGATGGTGAAGCTCTGGTCGGCGGCGACCCCGTTGGCCGTGTCGAAGAGCGAGAATAGCCCCGGGATGATGCTCCGCTCGCGCGTCTCGCCGATGCGATCGACGGCGAGGCCGCGGAGGTCGATGTCGCACGTCGGGCCGGGCGCGCAGTTCACCACGCTCAGGAGTCGCTGCGCGTGGGGGGCGGTGACGCCGTTGGCCATGGCCGTGAGGGCGAGCTTGCGGCGATCGAGGGGCGTGGCCGCGTTGCTCGCCACGTTGAGCAGGTAGTCGGTGCCGTTGGGCTGGCCCAGCGTGCGAACGGCCTCGTAGAGCACCGTGAGATACTGCGTGCGGAGGGCCGTGACGCCGCGCGCGACGGCCGCGGGGTCGGTCGGCCGGTTGGCGGCCCGGAGGAGTCGCGTCGCGATCTCGCCGAGGCGGGCGTCGCCCGCGGTGGCTTCGATCTCGGTGGCCACGGCGACGATGCGCGCGGTGGTGGCCTGCTTGCCCTGCGGCGTCGCGATACCGTTGACGAGCTTGGCGATCTCGACCGCCACGGGGATGGCTTGCTCGCTGAAGGCCACGGCTTGCGAGAGGCGATCGGCCGACGAGGGGCCGATGGCCTGCACGATCTGCTCGGCGGTGTACGACCCCGCGAGGGCGCGGGTGTTGAAGTCGGCGAGCACCCAGTCGAGCACCATGTTGGCGAGCGCGGTGCGGTCTTCGGCGTTGGCGAAGGAGGCGCGGCCGTCGCCGCGGAGCAGCACGTACGCGGCGTCTTTGGCCTTGATCTGCTGCTCGGTGGGGCCCTGCGCGCTGGTGCCCGGCTGCGCCGCCAGCATGCCCTGGAGCTCGGTCACGAGCGTGTGCACGATGGGCTCGCGATCGGACGGAGCCATCGACTGAAACGCGCTCTGAAGCAGCTCGAGGCCGCTCGCGTTCGGGTGCTTCATCTCGATGAGCGCCCGCGCCGCGTGCACGCGCATGGACGCGTCGTAGCGGTTCTCGACGAGGACGGTGGTGATCTTGCGGGGGCCGCGCTGCGTGTGCTTCCAGTGCTCGATGTCGGCGTCGGAAACGTTGCAGCCCGAGATCACCAGCATGATCGCCGCGGTGAGGGCGGCCCTTTGACAGATCGAACGCATCAATGCTCCTCGACGGGGCGGTTGCAAACGCGCGGCAGAAAATTAGGGGTCGCGACGCTCAGAAGGGGCCTTCGGCGAACCGATGAACGCGGATCCCAACGTGCGCGCGATCCTAAACGCTCCGGTGCGCGGGTCAACAGCGGACCGTGTGCCCCCGCCGAACCTTCGCGCCGCCACCCGTTGAAGCGTCGCGGGCGAGTCTGCCGTTATCTGGCCGTCTGCGCTCCGTTGTGGCTACCAATCGCGCCGTGCCGTCTCCGCCTGCCAACATACGCCGTGATCCGCTCGCCGTGTCCGAGCCCAAGCGCCACGAGGTCGCGGGCATCGTTCTTCTCGCCACGGGCTCGCTGCAGGCCCTCGCGCTGGTGAGCTGGCACGCCGCGGGCGGCGAAGACTGGGTGGGCCCCATCGGCGCGCGCGTGGCCGAGGCCTCCGTCGCCCTCCTGGGCACGGCCTCGCTGCTCGTCCCGTGGACGTGCGTGGTCGTCTCGGTGCGCCTCTTTCGCCGCACGGTGCGCCCCGTGCGGCCGCTCCATACGCTGGGCAGCGTGGGCATCGTGGCGGCGGTCTCGACGGGGCTGCACCTCTGGTTCGGCGACCGCGCGGCGCTTGGCGGCCTGCCCGCGGGCGGGCTCGTGGGCGACACGCTCGGCGAGATCCTCTGCGCGACGGTGGGCACAGCGGGGGCCTGCACCGTGGTGATCACGGTGCTGCTCGTGGCCCTCGTGGTGCGCACACGCCTGAGCGTGGTGACGGTGGCCGCGGGCGCGCGCGACGCGAGCGTGAAGGGCAGCGTGCTCGCCCGCGACGGCGCCGTGCTTCTGGCGAAGGCCTGGAAGGAGGCCCGTAAGGTCGACGAGCTCGAGGCGAGGTCGCGCCCCACGGCCTCGCGCGGCCCGCGCCCCGAAGAGCTCACCGCGCGCGCGCTGCGGCCCGTGCTCGATGCGCCGCCGCCGCCGGACCCCGAAGACGATCGCCCCGACGCGGTGACGTCGGACCCCGGCCCCGACGCGATCGTGGCGGCGCTTACGCGCTCGGCCACCGACTCGGAGCCGCGGGCCGTTCCCGTGGTGACGCCCGCGCCGGTGCGCCGGGGCCGTCGCAAGGCCGTCTCCGACGCTCCGCCGGAGCCCGCGATCGTGGTCGCTCCGCAAGGCCCCGCGCAGGGACGCGCCGCCGAGCCTCGCTTCGCGGTGCAGGTCATGAACGCGCCCGTCGAGGCGCCGCCTGCGCGCGTGGTCGAGGCCCCTGTCGCGCCGCCTGCGCGCGTGGTCGAGGCCCCTGTCGCGCCGCCTCCGCCCGTTGCGGCCGTCGACGACGAGGCCCACTTCGAGGTGGTCGAGAAGCCCGCGCCGAAGCGCCCGCTGCGCGCGCCCGCCGCCCGCGCCGAGGCGCCGCCCCGCGCGCCCGTCGCGCGACCCGCGGTGCTCGACGACGATGATGACGACGACGATGACGACGACGTGGTGCCCGTGCGCGCCGCGCCGCGCGCTCGCCCCGACGGCGGCCCCGCGCCCACGGCCGACGCGCCGGGCGCGGTCGACGAGAAGCTCACGATCGTGTCGCACGACCGCGAGATCGAGCACGCGAAGAAGGTCGCGAAGCAGCACGGGCCGGTGGGCGAGGGGCCCATCGCGGTGCCGTCGGCGGCGAACATGCAACTGCCCTCGGTAGACATCCTCTCGCAGCCGCCGCCGTCGGGCGTACAGTTCGACGAGGCCCACCTGCGCGCCACCGCCGAGCGCCTGGTGAAGACCCTCGCGGACTACACCATCGAGGGGCGCGTGATGGAGGTGCACCCGGGGCCCGTGGTCACCACCTTCGAGGTCGTGCCCGCGGCGGGGACCAAGCTCTCGAAGATCGCGCGCCTCAGCGATGACATCGCGATGAGCCTCGAGGCCAGCAAGGTGCGCATCGTGGCGCCCATCCCCGGCAAGGGCAGGGTGGGCTTCGAGGTGCCCAACGCCAGGCGCCAGATGGTGTACTTCCGCGAGCTCATCGAGACCGAGGCGTTTCAGAACCTCGGCGGCGCGCTCCCGGTGGCCCTCGGCAAAGACGTGGTGGGCGCGCCCTACTTCGCCGACCTCGCGCAGATGCCGCACCTCATCGTGGCCGGCGCCACGGGGCAGGGCAAGAGCGTGGGCCTCAACGTGATGCTCGCGTCGCTGCTCTACAAGCGCACGCCCGACGACGTTCGAATGCTGATGATCGACCCGAAGATGGTCGAGCTCGCCGTCTACGACAACATCCCGCACATGCTTCTGCCGGTGGTGACCGACATGAAGAAGGCCGCCCTCGCGCTGCGCTGGGTGGTCGACGAAATGGAGCGCCGCTACTCGCTCTTCGCGCAGACGGGCTCGCGCAACATCACCACCTACAACGAGCGCGTGCTCAAGGCCGTGAGCGAGGGCAAGGCCCTGCGCGGCGCCGACGGCCCCGTGCGCACCAAGGAGACCGGCACCACCGTCGAAATCAAGGCGGGGGAGGGCGAATCGGCCGACGTCGCGCTCGCCAAGGCGGGCTCGGCGCAGCCGCGCAAGCTGCCGTACATCGTGGTGGTGGTCGACGAGTTCGCCGACCTCATCATGGTGGCGGGCAAAGACATCGAGGCCGCCGTGGCCCGCCTCGCCCAGAAGGCGCGCGCTGCGGGGATTCACGTGATTCTCGCGACGCAGCGCCCCTCCGTCGACGTGATCACGGGCATGATCAAGGCGAACTTTCCCGCGCGCATCGCCTTCAAGGTGAGCCAGAAGCTCGACTCGCGCGTGATCCTCGACCAGCAGGGGGCCGAGCACCTGCTGGGCAAGGGCGACATGCTCATTCTGCCGCCGGGCCAGAGCGACCTGCGGCGTGTACACTGCGCGTTCGTGAGCGAAGACGAGGTGCAGCGCATCACCGATCACTGGCGCGAGCAGGGGCGGCCCACCTTCGACGAGGACATTCTCAAGCCCCGCGAAGACGAGGAGGCCGCCTCCGACGACGGCCCCGCGGAGATCAAGGTGCCGCAAGAGAAGTACGAGAAGGCCGTCAACCTCGTGCTCTCGCAGCGTAAGTGCTCCGTGTCATTCGTACAGCGCTATCTGGGCATCGGGTACAACGTGGCCGCGCGCATCGTCGACAAGATGGAGCGCGAGGGCATCGTGGGGGCGCCCAAGGGGCCCGGCAAAGACCGCGAGGTGCTCGGATGAGGCGCGCGGCCCTCGCCGTGTGCGCGTTGGCGGCCTTCGCGGGAGCGGCCGCGGGGTCGCCCTCGACGGCCCTCGCGCAGCCCGTCGCCAACGCTCCCACCGCGCAGGCCACCGTGGCCGTGTTGCCCTTCACGGGCAACGCCACGCAAGACCTCATCGCCGACGCCGAGGCCGCCGTGCGCAACGCGCTCATGACCCGCGGGGTGACCGTGTCGGAGCGCTCGGCGGTCGCGATGGCCCTCGGCGTCGACGCCCCGCGCGACGCGCAGAACGTGGCGACCTTCGCCCGCAACCTGCGCGCGACGCACGCGATCGCGGGCACCGTGCGCCCGCTCTCGGGGCAGTATGTGCTCACCCTCACGATCACCGAGGCCGCGACCGCGCGCGCCGCGACGCGCGAAGAGAACGTGGGCGGCGACACGGCCGGCGACACGATTCGCTCGATGCTCGAGCGGCTCTTCGACCCCGCGTCGCTGGGCCCCGCGCCCGTCGACCCCGAAGAGGAGCGCCGCCGCCGCGAGGCCGAGGAGCGCCGCGC